>JAABRN010000491.1 GCA_011390855.1 Hydrogenophaga sp.
ATCGCCTGTATCCGCTGGTAACCTCCATACCCAACACGTAGCAACACGGAACAAGGGGACGGTATGGCCGACAAACGCCAGGAACAACTCGAACGCGCCCTACTGGGCCTGCTGCCGCTGGACGGCAGCACCGTGGGCAATGGTCAGTTGCTCACACGCCGGGCGCATTCAAGAACTATGGCGCGCAATAGGTCAATCTCAGCAACTAGCGGCACTCAGTCGCAGTACTGTGGCGCGAGTCGCACTTAATCTGGCGCCCTACGGCTACAACAACTGTAGCGATAGGTATAAGTTGAGAAACGCATTCTTTTTATGACAACGACTTAGCGTTGATGTGCCATGCATATGATGAGAAAATGAAAGGCATAAGATGCAAAAAAACATTCGGCTAATTTGCCGAAACCACAATCTAAATTGCGGTTAAAAATCCAACATTGGTGATTTTGCCCGAAGAGTGTGATATGAGCAATCACTGCGATGTCGCCCTGACGGGTTAGACGGCACTGCAGCTCTTGGCAGGATTGAGCCCAAAGAACGGCCAGCTGACCCTGAGGTATGAACGCTTAGCCATGCGCGGGAAATTCTGCCAAGTGTCCCGGATGGGCCCGAATAAGAATCACGCCGCATTGGATGCAGGATCGTTCAATGATGTCATCGCTCACGCGCAGCAGAGTAATGACGCTAACCCGAGAGGGCAGCTTCGCAGTCTTCTTGGAGTTGAGTCGTTCGCGGTGATGGGCCGAGACCCCAATAGGCGATCACGAAGTTCTTCAGCGTACCAAGTATTCCGCCCAAGACCCCCGACCAACTTCACTGAGAAACTGGCCGCCATGGTCACGCTCGACCAGCCTAACTGGTAAACGAAACTTGCTCCCTATAGGGAAGGCATGGCGCATCGCTCGGGAGCATTGCACTCGCATTGACGGCGGGAAAGCTTGACCTGGTATGGGGCGCACCCGAAAAACTGCGTTGGATGGCTCACCCGGGTTCAGAAACGTCTCAACAATCACAAACATCGACTGCTCCTTGTATGCACCATTTTTAAAGAATGTCGGCGTTGAAAATCGCGTCCGAAATGAAGTCAAGATTCATGTGCGCATTGTTGATCCCACCAGTCTTGGCGGACGCGGCCAGACTTGCCTTTTGGCTGTGCGCTACTGTCTCAGCCAGAACACGGGCATGGTCGGCCCGTTCAAAGATTTCAACAGTTGCCAGAGCCCACAATCTTCCTAGCACCTCTTGTGCAGTCGGCGTTTCGTATTCTGCTTCATCCAAGGCAAATAGTTCGGCTCTGATGGCTTGCCGGAGCTGTTTGGACATGATGCTGTTGTGCGCCCCTTCAATCCCTGCGAAATTTCAGATTTAATTAAATTGAGCAATATCAGCAGGATTTAATTTATGGATTGAGCGAAAATGTGCCAGCATCACTATTTCGGATTTGGATTTGAAGTTGCACATAGGGCAAAATCCTCTCTTGGTAATGCTCGATATCTTTCTGGCCATATCCTTTTTCTGTTTATTCTCTGTCCGTCGCAATTCATTCTTAACTTTTTGCTTCTCCAGACGAGAAATCGCCTGTGGCGAATGCGTATTCATAAAATGCTTACTTAAGTTTCGCACCTTGATGCCGTAAATATCACAATTTCCCAACTTTTGATCGATATGAACTCGTCTAATGTGAGTATCAAGCTTTCTTACCATCGCTCCACACTCAGGACATTCTTCCAGTTTTGGCGTCGACTTGGGTTCTGGTGTTGATGCGGAAGGTGTATTTGGGGTAATCGGCTTAATTTTCCTTGGACTTCTATTTATGCCTGAGGGCCGACGGTGGTTATTTGACGCCCCCATAAGATTGTGCGTTTCAGACTCAAATCTGAAAACACGGAAAGTGTCGGCTTTTATTTCGCCTTTATCGATGATAATCGTTGACATAAAAAGCATGCCTTCTTCAGATTTTATAAGAAATGGCATACCTTCAGAAAGTCCAACTTTTCTCGCAAAATAAGTTTCTTTGGCCTCTCCAAGAAGACCAATAAGCTTGAATACTGACTGATCGGTCTTGACGGCCTGAATGTCTTGACAAAGAAATGGCCGCCAACCACCGGTAACATATTCAGGATTGATGTTATTTGAGGAATTCGAGGGATTAATTAATTGAACAGGCCTACCTCGATCAGTACAAGGATGCTTGGGCCACGGCGGCCCCAATTCATCAAAAAATACCCGCCCACCAAAAGGTGATGCATAGAAAAAAACAGGGTTGCCACAGACTGGGCAATGGGCATTCGGATTTGTAAACCCAACCAAAAGCTCTCTATAAGTTTTAAACTTTACCTCTGATTGCATCAGGCTTGAGAAAAGTGTTCGACGACCAGCATGTCCATCGCCACCCCAGCCACATCTACAGTCCTGCGAATGATTCCATGCATTACATCCCATGGACTACCTCTAATAGTTGAATAATTTCCGAATGATTGTCTACGGATATTTTCGCGATTGGCGAGTGCCAAGTGGACGCTTCATATGACTCAATGCTCAAAACATATCAACCCCCCAATACCCACTGATTCAACACATCGGCAATCTTGTTGCTCCCGACTGCTGAGGGTTCGATGGGGGAAACACTCGAAAAATCCCCCTCGTCCTGCAACAAACACCTCAGGTCCAGGATTGGAACCTTAATCTCCAAAGCGGTACGGGTGATGACGTCGTTGAAGAGGGACAGTGCCGTCTTCAGAGAGAACGTCAGACCCGGAACGCTGTCATAGATGGTGCAGACCATCAACGGAATCCCCGATTGATAGACCGACCGAAACGCGCTGCGGTACGACACTTCGAACTGCCTTTGTATCTCACTGAGGCTGGCCAGAGCCTGCAGGATGTTCTGACAAGGCGCCTCCAGTCGGGTCAAACACTCCAGGGCATCGTTGCCACCCACGCTGAGTGCCACATGCGTGGCATCCTGGGGCATGTGGGCGATCTGTGCCGGCACATCTCGACTCAAATGCCCATCAACGGCCAGCAGCGTGACTTGCGCAGCAGCGCCCACCCTAGAACGAAGCTGCTCGGTGACGCTGTGCCCCGGCAATACATAGGCGCTGTTGTCGAAGATCGAATCTCCGACCAGCACGAGGTGAGTTGCGCTCACGATTGGCTCGCTTTCGCCCGCTGAGGTGTCGGTGTGTCTTCGGCGACATGGACCACTGCGTCGGGCCACCGCTCCGAGGTCAGTCCGGACAGCGACTGTTGTATATCCCGCCGGAGGGCGTCGGCCCCTCCACGACGGGTTGGCTTGACCTTGAGGTGCCCCAATGCCTTGGCCACTGTCTGTCGGAACGTGAGGTCGTGAGACAGCAGCTGTTCGATGAACAAGCGTATCACCTCGTCTTCTGGATGCCCTTGGGTGATGAGTTGCTCCAGCCAAACCTGCAGACACAACGGTGCTTCCATGAGGATGAAATGGGCGTAGGCGACGCCCACCTGCGGGTTGAGGCGCAGCCATTCGACCAACCCGGCGGGCGTCAGGCCCGCATACTTGTGCCATTCGGATGGGTCGTTCGAGTAGGCGCTCCCATCGTTCCAGAACTCGCCCGTTTTGCGGGGCTCCTGGAGTCCCTTTGCCGTTTCAGTGGCTGTGGGTCCCGTGTCGATGCTGTCGATGAATGCACGGAGCTTTTCGCTGCGACTTGGGTGCTTGAGCTTGCGAACCGCCTTGGATTCGATTTGGCGAATGCGGTCGCGCTGAATGTCGTGGAGGACCATCGAGCTTGAAGAATCTTTGCCGAACTGAAGACGGCCCGAGCTGACGGACTCGCGGATGCTGTACGCCATGACAGACCCATGCCCTCCATGTCCAGCTGCCAGCATGCCCTTGACCTTTCGGAGCTGTGGCATCTCTTGGGCTCGCTCGCCATCGGCCCGCTCTTTCACCAGCACCAGACTGGTGTCGTTTGTGACCAACTGGTACCTTTCGGCCAACGCGGGCAGTTGCTTGATCAGTACCGCCGGGACTTCTTCACCCCCCTGGCGCAGTTGGGTGTAGCGTCGATAGGCAGCCAGGCGTGCCAGCGTGTTGTCTTCGTCCGCAATGAATTCGGGGGTGAGTTCGGCCAGCAGCACTTCGCCCTCCACACCGTCGAGCCGTCCCCAGAGCTGCAACGATTGCTTGAGCGATTCGGCTTGATGGGTTTGCAGCCGCGCAAAGACGGTGATGTCGTCGCCTTCAAAGAGGCTGCGCGGTAGGTTGGATGCTGCATGCAGGGTGCAACCGCTGGGCCATTGCACCCGAGCGTCGCGCACCGCCGGTGACCGCATGCGGTGGTACAAGCGCAGGACGGCAGCTTCCACCTGTTCCCCTGGGGCGACGAATTCGCCACTGCCACCGGTGTCCTCTGCCAAGCGGCGCAGCAACCCTTCCGATACGCTCGAACCGATGCCCACAACGAAAAAACGATGCCCCGACTGCCGGGCAGTCTCGAGCACATCGTCGATGGCGTGGATGTCACCATCGGTGACCAACAGCAGGTCGCTGGCATCTGCGCCCGGCAAGGCCAGGGTGGACAGGATGGCGTCGTTCATTCGTGTGCCCCCCATGTCCGCCTCCAGAGCCTCGACCCAGTTCCTGGCCGATGCCAATGCGGCGGGGGCCGCCTTCCACAGGGCTTTGCTTCGGTGTTCCACCTCAGAACCGAATCGGCTCAAGCTGAAGCGATCGCCCTCTTTCAGTCCGGCCAGAATGCCTTGCAATGCCCTTCGGGCTGCCTGGATGCTGTCGCCGTTCATGGAGCCACTGCAATCCACCAGCACTTTCATCGTCACCGGCCGGGTGACGTGCGTAGGCAGTTGAGGCGTAAAGCCGGCCATCACCACGCCCAACCCGTTGTCCAGACGGTCCCAGGCTGCCAGGCCCTGGCTGGCCTGGGGCAGGTCGGTGAACAGCAGCACAAAATCTCGGTCCAACCAAGCGCGGGCGGCCAGTCGGATGTCCACCACATGGGTTTCCTTCATGCCCACGGCCGGTAAGGACCGTATGGCCACCGGGTGGGTGGGTGAGCCGATTTGGGCCAACACGAGTTCCCCCATCACGGTCAACTGAATATCGAAGGGGTATTCCACGCCCAGGTCTACCTCGGGAACAGCATGGGGCTCGTAGCCCCCGTCGGCGATTGGGTCGCCATAGCGGGGGGCGAGAGTGGTCGGCAGCATCAAGCGCAGGCTTCCTTGTTCGGGCTGCAACACCTGGGTGTAATGCAATCGCACGACACAAGACTCTCCGGCCATGAGGTTGCCCAATTCCAGGGTGTAGGTGCCATCGTGGTTGACGGTTAGCAGCACGCCTGTGTCACCCTCCGATAGCGCCTCTTCGTACTGGGCGCGGGCGGTGGAGCGCGCCTTTACCGTGCCCTTGAGGGTTTCGCCGTTGAGCTCGACCTCCAGCCCGAGCAGGACCGCCTGCCAAGGAAGCGGGAAGGTGTAAACGACCTCGACGTTGGCAGCTTCTGGATTGCGGAAGCGCTGTTCCAGGTGCATGTCGAGCATGCGCCCGACGATTCGGCCCCTCGCCTTGACCCCTTCGAGGTTCAGGTCTTGGCCGTCGACGGTTTGAAAGCTGGCGTTGTTCATGAGCGAAGTCCCTTGGGTTGGTGTGTGACAGACGAAATAAGAACACTGACGTGATTCCAGTGAACGGCAGCCAGCCGGCAGCCATTTACCCTTCGGCATCTTGGGAGCGCACGGCGTCGTACAGCCGTATGACCTCGCGACTCAAGACCCGCACCTGTTCGGGCGTGAGCCCGGCGCGGCTGGGTTCGATGACAAGTTCCACCCCGTCATCAATCGTCAAGCGGCTGACCACTTCGAGCGTGCCGCGCCGCTTTGGGCGCTCCGGCACGTCGGGGTCTTGGCCCCTGAGCAGGTCGCGGACGCGGTCAAGCGACAGGCCGGCGGTGGTCCACTTCTTGATAAGGCGCAGTTGTTCGAGTTGACGCTCCCCGTAGCGGGCCGCCCGGGTTTCCCCTTCCGGGCGGTCCACCAAGCCTTGCTGCACGTAGTAGCGCACAGTGCGCACGGGCAAATCGACCAAGGCGCACAGTTCGCTGAGCAGGTAAGTGTGTGACATGCAGTCATATTAGCACAGTATTGCTGTATATATCGATGGCATTTATGCGGCCGCACTGACCCACTCGCTGGATACCAGCACGTTCGAAGCGGATACCGCCCGGTAGGCCTGAATCGCCCGAAAGGAACGGCGGGGGCGGGAGCGGTAGTTGGACTGGCTCTTGTCGCGCAGTATGCGACGGTAGCGGTGACCAGTGGTGACGATGTGACCGTCACTGTTGAGGACGGCATACACATCCCGGTTTTCATGGATCACTTGCGAGGTTTGCGCGCCGATTTCCCGTTGGACTCGCTGGATGGCCTTGCTGTCGAAGTAGACGATTTCGCATTGAGCGTGGTCGTGCTGTCTGTGGCCGTAAGCGACCAGACACTCGAGCACTTCTGCTCGAATGCCCCGCTGGCGCAGGCGTTTTTGGGCGTGTGGGGTCATGGGAAGGTCGGCGGACATGGATACCTCTTGGCTGTAACGAAGAAAAATTGGGTGCAACAAGCCAGCGGCTCATCAACTGAGCCGCCGAATGCACAAGTTCTGAGTTGGTCAGTGCGTGGACAAACTGACCACGCTCTGGGCTGTACGGATCAAGTCCCGAGTCTTGCCGTTGTCTTTGTGGCCGTTGGCCAATATGCGCGAGACGAGCTTTTTGAGAATCCCGACGATTTCTGCGCGCTGAACCGAGGTCTTCCGTTTGAAATCGGGGTGCATCGCATGGTTAACGTAAGCCTGCAGCTGACCGAGGTCATCCATTCGTGGTGTGGAGGACCAGGCAGTGGCTTGTTGAAGCGCACGACGGGTTGGGTTGGGGCTACAGCGGTTGGATACGCCGTACCGGGCCTGGTCGGCATATGAGCCCGTCAATGGGAGGTCGTCAGGGCAGAAATCCCTCGCTTGCCTTCTGGCCCGGTCCTTTTCCCAGTTCAATCCGCTCATGGATGGCTCCTAAAAAATGAGTTTCCTTACTAACTGGGTGGCAATTTGACGGACTTAGTTGTATAAGTTTTCTGTCTGCATTTCCGAAATTGACTCATGCACCAAGACGACAAGCTGATACTTTCCTTGTGGGCAAAGGGCAAGGGTGGGGCAAACCAGCGCTTGGCCAGACGAGCCTGGACCATCTTGAAGGAGGGGACGGATCGGCCCCGTGATGGGTTGGGTCTTGGCTGGGCCAACGCTGCGGATGACAGTGAGTGGGTGAAGCGTTTTCATCGCATGGGGTTGGTCGGGTTGTTCGACTCGCCGCGGACCGGTAGACCTTTGGTGTACGAAAGTGATGTCAACGAGAAGCTGCATTACGTCAAGGAGTTGGCAGGAAGCAGCATGGCCACTGCGCCTGAGGCACGAAAGCTACTTCTGGGAGATTTGACCCGTCATCAAAAGGAGGCCCTGTGGAGAGCTCTCCGATCCCGAGGTGAAACTGCGCTGCGTTCGACCCATGGACAGGATCTAACTGTCAACGCTCCTGAGGGGCTGCACGCTTTGATTGCTGTTGTGCTCACTCCACGACTCAAATGGCTGGCGTTCATGCCCAAACCCAATGCTCATTTGAGTGACACGAAGGGGTCTTTGGTGGGAGTGACCAAAGTCAGGTCGAGCGTTCAAGTGATTGGTGGTGTTCGCTCCAATGCCGACTTGATACAAGCCCTTCACATGGACCTTTTGCCACCCAAACGGGTGTTGAAAGATGCAGATCTGTTTGACAAGCGGATGCAGCGTCGTGAAAAATATTTACTGCACAGGGCTACGTCACACCTGGTCGACTTGGCAACCCGATATCCTGGTCATATCGCGGTGCATCTGTTTGCTGACATGACGACTCCCGCAAACCTGATGAATGTCCTCTCAGCTTTCCGAGCCAACCAGCTCTGGCGACAGCAGCATCACAGCAAGCGTTCAGAAGGTCTTCTGAAGGATTTGAGGGTGGTGCCATTCGGCAGATCTTGGATCCATGATGCGCAAACAACACTAGCAACATATTTGGCAGATGCCCCAGAAAAGGACTTGTCCGGGTTGTTTGATGCGTTGACTCTGAAGCGAAGGGTGCCGTTCTGTTGGCTCAGGCAAGAAGATTCACATGAGCCTGCCCGTCCACGTCGCGCTGCCAGAAGAAGCGCAGAGCGCGAAACACCAACAAGCTGGGGTCAAGCGCATACAGATCGGCCAGGTGCCGGAAGGTCAGCGTCCGCGTCTTGCCCGAGCGCTTGCCCAGGCAATTGGCAGTCTGGATAGCTTCCAGGTAATCGGTCCTGGCCGCGTCGGTCACGTCCACAAAGGACAGCAGTGCGCGCAGCTCGGCCAGCATCATTGTCCGGGCGGTATGGACGCCGCCGCGCTCATAACTGAACCCGAGTCGCTCCAGCTTTTTGTTGTGTTTGTTCTCTAGGTTCACGTTGAGGTCAGTCCTGGTATTCGGTCCGCATCGTCATGGGTCACTCGAAGAGGGTGGACTGCTTGACGATGTAGCCCGCTGGCTTCTTCTGCTTCTCGATCACGCCTTCGTCGACAAGACGCTGCAACCATGCCTTGGCCTGGGCGGTGGACACCTCCAGCGCAGCCGCAACCTCGGCGTCCTTCATCGGCGACTTCAACAGCAGTTGAATCACGCCCCGGACCGCCGCGAACAGCGTGTCCGCTGGTGTTGAGGGCGCTGTCGCCATCGGGCTGGTTGCTTCGGGGGCGGCCTCAGGTGTCACTGCAGCCGATGGGGCGGGCTCTGGCGTCAGCTCAATCGGTTCGTCGAGGGGTACAGCGGCGGATGGCGGCACCGGCTCGCTCGGCGCGTCGATCACGGGTTTTGTCTCAGGGGGCGTGGGGGGCAAGGGTGCAACGCCCGACGGTCCGTCTTCGGAAAACAGTGCAAGACCTGACTGCGGAGACGGCACCGGCGTTGGCGCAGCCACCTCGAACACAGCCTCGAACGCATCGGCGTCTTGCGGATTCGGCCAGGGGAGCGCTCCCTTGCTGCGTAGGGCGTCGAGCCCAGGCGACGAACCTCCCGTGGATCGAACGTACACGGGCACGAACTTGAGCTTGTCCAACTGCT
>JAABRN010000492.1 GCA_011390855.1 Hydrogenophaga sp.
CTTGAAGGTCAGTGACTACAAGGCTGAGGGTGTTCCTCTGGTTTTTGTGCGCAATATCCGCTCCGGGGCCTTCGGCGGTGAAAACACCGTCTACGTCGCTGCCGAGAAAGCCGCGGAGTTGGCGGCTCACACCGTGGAAGCTGGTGACATTCTGGTGACCAAGATGGGAGCCCCTCCTGGCGATGTATGTCGGTATCCAGCCAATCGCCCACCCGCCGTGATCACTGCCGACTGCATCAAGTTGCGGGTAACCAAAGTCGACGTTGATCCGTCCTTCATCGAGAGCTGCATTGCTTCGCGGGTAGTTCAAGATCAAATCTTGGGTATTACCAAGGGCGTCGCGCAGTTGAAGGTTAATCTAGCGAACTTCAGCTCGATTGCTTTGCCTTTATCTCCCTACGCAGAGCAAACTCGAATCATCGCCGAAGTTGACCGTCAGCTGTCCATCATCCTTGAAGTAGAAACCGAGGTCGACACCAATCTCCGGCGTGCGCAGGCCTTAAGGCAAGCGACGCTATCAAAAGCATTTTCTTAAATGGCGGTTTCAAGTTCTAAGTGCAACGGGGTTGATGATGGTAGACCAATACGCTTGGAAGTCGAACGAGCCATCGGGCAGGAAGAGCTCGGCAGGAGACTTCCAGCCCAGGGACTTGCGGGGTTTAGCGTTGTGGTGAAAGGCGATTTCATCAAGCTGCTCCTGGGTGTAGACGCTCAGATCCGAGCCCTTGGGCAAGACCCGACGCAGCAGACCGTTGGTGTTCTCGTTGATGCCCCGCTCCCAAGGGCTGTAGGGGTGCGCAAAGAACACCTGGATGCCAGTGGCCTTGGAGAGGGCTTGGTGCTGCGCCATTTCTTTGCCGTTGTCGTACGTCATCGACAGGCGCATGGCGGCATCCACTCGGTTGAGCACGAAGCCAAAGCGCTGCGCGGTGTGCTCGGCGGTGGCGTTGTCCAGTTGAACCAGCACGGTGTAGAGCGTCTTTCGTTCGACCAGGGTGCCGATCTGGGATTGGTTTCGGGTGCCCTTGATGAGGTCGCCCTCCCAGTGGCCAGGCACCAGCCGCTCGCTGACCTCAATGGGGCGCTCATCAATGCTGACAGCGTTGGGGATGAGGCCACGGCGGTCGGTACCGGCGCTGCGCGGACGACGGGTTTTGCGGCCCCATGGCAGCAACGCCAGCACCTGAGCGCGCAGTTCTCCGCGGGGCATGGCATACAGGGCGGTGTAGATGCTCTCGTGACTGATGCGAACAGGATCGGGCATGCGTGCAAGTATGCCGCTGGCCTGTTCTGGGGAGAGGCCGCCACGCAAGGACTCCAGCACCCGCTCCCAAAGGGCGTTGCCGTTGATCATCTTGCACGCCACGCGGGGCTTGCAGGCCAGGCGCTGGGCTCGATGGTGAGCCTGTGCGCAACGGTAGCCTCTGGCCATGCGCGTGCGACCCGGCACCGTTGCTGCGTTGGTCACAGGTTGGTGCGTGGTGTTGCGCGAAAGCTCTCGCGTGATGGTCGAGGCAGCGCGTCCAAGCTTGCGGGCGATCGCCCTCGGCTTCAGATCATGGTCAAGCCAGACTTGTATCTGGGCGCGCTCTTCCAGGCTCAGGTGGGTGTAGGGTCAAGTTCCGCCAGTTTATAAACCCGCGTGAGGAAGAGTTCTGGTTTTTTCACACGCCAGGACTTGAGTGCATCGACCGGAGAAAGCTGGCCCAGTGCACGCTGCGGGATATGGTGGTTGTAAGTCAACATGTAGCTGTTCAAAGTGGCCTCTAGCTCGGCACCTGAGGCGAAGCGGGTTTGCTGCACCACCTCACTGATGCGCCCGTTGAAGCGCTCCACCATGCCATTGGTCTGTGGGTGACGCGGTGGCGACAAGCGGTGCTCAATGTCCAGCGCCTTGCATTGCTGGTCAAAGACGTGGTTGCCCGTGGGCTGCTTGTCTTTGCTGGTGAAGCGGTCGGTGAACTGGGTGCCGTTGTCGGTCAACAGCTTGCTGATTTTGAACGGCACGGCTTGGTGTACCCGGCGCAGAAAGTCCACACTGCTGCGCTCGCTCTGATCGCTGTAGATGCGCAAGAACACCCAACGGGTGGCGCGGTCGATGGCCACGAACAAGTAACGCCTGCTGCTCTCATCGGGCATCTTGGGCAGGTACTTGATGTCAATGTGCAGGAAGCCCGGCTCGTAGTCCTTAAAGGTCTTCTTGGGCTTGTCCTCGCCCTCTTGCACGGGCGCTAGGTCAGCCAGTTTGGACAGGCCTTCGCGGCGCAACAAACGGCTGATGCCTGAGCGGGATGCATCCTTGTTGATGAACTCCCGCGTGACGCTGACCAGATCGTCCAGGGGCAGCAGACACAGGCGGCGAATCTCCATGACGATCAGCTCCTGAGCGGGGCTCAGGGTGGTGTTCATCTGGTGCGCGCGGTGGGAGCGGTCCAAGGGGTCGCTGCGGTTGCGCCATTTGCGCGCCGTAGCCAGACTGATGTTGTAGGTCTGGCTGACCTCGGTGAGCGGGGCTTTGGATTCGTGAATTTCAGCGCGTGTGCGTGGGGTGGTGCGTGCCATCGGATGGACCATGCTCATGGCTTGTTCTCCAAACTGAGTGAGGCCAGCAGGCCTGCCAAAACAGCTCGCGCCTTAAACAATGGCCAGCTGCGACGGGGAATATAATCGCACGGAACTCGACATGTGGGCATGCAACAGATTCTCCAGTGAAAGTGTTGCACTTGGACTTTGAGCGCAGGAATATAAATACCACTGGGAGTCTGAATATGCCGGGAAGAAGCCTTAGTTCAACCGAGATCAAACTGCAAAAATGGTGGAGCGCCGCTACCGAAACTGACTACCCCCTGCTGGAGGGCCTGTCTGTGAAGTCCTCAGCGGACGGGCTACGTGGAATTCGGGAAATAGACATTTCGTTCCCGTACCCCGTGATGGTAATTGCGGGTGGGAATGGCGCAGGGAAAACTACCATATTGGGCTTGGCTGCTCTGGCCTTTCATGGCGCAGCCGGTCACTTTCCGCGCGGCGCGAAGAGGGTGCCAAAGGTCGGAGAAAAATCGTCCTATTACACCTTTCAGGATTTTTTCTTTCGCGGGCCTAGTGATTCGGATATTACTGGCCTAGAAATTAGTTGGCGATTTCGTGGTCTCCCCGCACTACCAATTAGTAAGAAGACGGACAAGTGGATGCGCTATGAACGTCGGCCCTCTCGACCAGTACATTACTTTGGAATTAGCCGCGCTGTACCTGCAATTGAGCAAAGCGTATTGCGTTCGCATTTTGGCGGCGGGTTGCGAGCACGTTCGAAGGGAGTTCAGTTGTCTGCTAAGGCAGTGAAATGGGTTGGGAAGATACTTCAGAGAAAATACACCACAGCGGAAAAATTGTCTTCGCAACGTTATGGTCTGCGGCAGTGCCAGGCGACGAGTGGGGCTGCGTATTCAAGCTTCAATATGGGTGCTGGAGAGGATTTACTCTTTGACCTTATCGGATCAATTGACAGCGCTCCCCGCGGTAGTTTGATCGTTGTTGAAGAAATCGAAGTTGGAATCCATGCAGCAGCTTTGAAGCGGCTTGCTGAGGTTTTGCAGGAAATGGCGTTTGAAAAGAAGCTCCAGATTATTGTGTCCTCGCATTCCGAGCAATTTGTTGATGCGCTGCCCAGGCAATCAAGAATACTGCTCCGACGCGAGGGTAATGCGCATCAAGTCTTCCCTGCGGTCTCAACGGGTTTCATTTTTTCAGATTTGTCGGGCGTTGCGACACCTGAGTTAAAAGTGTTTTGCGAGGACGAATTTGCCCGTCGAATCATTGAGGCCGGCTTGGCGCCAGAGATTCGTTCGCGCGTTATCGTTCAGGCTGTGGGTGATAAGAATACTGTTGCGGATATGGCTGCATATCACGTTATGTCAGCGAGCAAAATTCCTTGCATTGTTGTCTGGGACGGTGATGTTGCAGAAACTGAGGCCGCCTCGGTGTGCAGCAAGGCGTGTGAGCGATTGAAGGTCAGCATGTTTGCTCATCTCCGGCTACCGGGTGAGGATGTGCCTGAAAAGGTGGTGGTCAATGCGATCCTGGCGAAATTAGAGGCAGTGCAACTATTTGCTTTAATCGCTGGTGTAACTGCGGGACACGCTAGAAGTGCATTGGAAGCGGCCTTGGGTGAGCCAGATCATCACTCCATGCCATTTGCAATCCGGGAGCGACTGAACTTGGATCAAACGAGTGTTGTTAGTGCGCTAGCGCAAGCTGCGACACGGACTAAGGCGATTGATCTTGACTACATAACGAAGGAAATCGCTTCACTACTTTGACCGGTAGCACTGGTACCACCATGAACGGCATCAGCACTACTCCTTTCTCCCTCTGCATTTTCGTCGCCGAAGGTGACCCCGACGATCTGCGTAGCGTCGAACGTTCCAACTGGATCGGCAAGGCGCTAGTGCCAGCGCGCGCAATCCAACCCCAAATCAACTGAGTAATCAACAATGGCCGGCTCAACGTTCAAGACGAATCCCTACAACTTGTCCGAGCTATTGGAGGACTGCCACCGCGGGGTCATTCAGTTACCTGATTTCCAGCGCAGCTGGGTGTGGGACGAAGACCGGATCAAGAGCCTGATCGCGTCGATCTCACGTGCTTTTCCAGTCGGTGCGCTGATGACGCTGGAGACTGGGGGCGATGTGAACTTCAAACCGCGCCCGGTGGAGGACGCTCCCGCTGAAGCCGCTAAAGCGCCGCCGCAATCGCTCCTGCTGGACGGCCAGCAACGCATGACCTCGATGTATCAGGTGACGATGCGGGGAAAGGTCGTAGAGACGGTGACGCCAAAAAAGAAGAAGGTCAAGCGGTGGTTTTACATCGATATTCGAAAGGCGTTGGACCCATCGGTAGATCGCGAAGAGGCGATTGTTGGAGTACCGGAAGACAGGGTGATTCGAACCGCATTTGGGCGTGATGCAACCTTGGATTTGTCTTCGGTTGAGCGGGAATACAAGGCACTGATGTTTCCCTTGGGCAAGGTGTTTGAGTGGGATTCCTGGCAGGATGGTTTTGATGAGTCTTGGCCGGGCGATGCGAATGCGGATGTGAGAGGGGAGTTCCGTCGTTTCAAGCGCGAAGTTCTTGAGAACTTCAAGTCTTACCAGGTACCGGTGATTGCGCTGGGCCGTTCAACGTCCAAAGAAGCGGTGTGCGTGGTGTTTGAGAAGGTGAACACGGGTGGAAAACCGCTGGATGCTTTTGAGCTCGTGACGGCAATGTATGCGGCCGACGGGCACGAGCTGCGCAAGGACTGGTACGGCGATGACGGCCACAAGGGGCGGCACCGCCGGTTTGTGGATGCACTGCGCCCCGCTGACTCGGAGGAGGGGATCATTGCCAATGTGGGCAATACCGATTTTCTGCAAGCGGTATCGCTCTTCTACACGCGTGATCGGCGGCGCGAAGCCGAGCGCGCAGGCAAGCTAGGTAAAGAGCTGCCCGCAGTCACGGGCAACCGTCAGGCGCTGCTGAGTTTGCCTCTCGCGGCGTACAAGCAATACGAGAAGCAGGTGGAGCGTGGCTTTTTGCAGGCAGCCAAGTTTCTGCACATGCTCCACATCTACCGGATTTTTGATTTGCCTTACCAGTCGCAGATCGTGCCGCTGGCGGCCATCATTGCCGACATCGGAGAAGCCTGGGAACACGAGGCAATTCGTGCCAAGCTGGTGCGGTGGTACTGGAACGGCGTGTTCGGTGAGCTTTACGGATCGGCGGTGGAGTCGCGCGTTGCACGGGACTTCACGGAGGTACCGG
The DNA here is from genome assembly GCA_011390855.1 of Hydrogenophaga sp. Classification (GTDB taxonomy): domain Bacteria; phylum Pseudomonadota; class Gammaproteobacteria; order Burkholderiales; family Burkholderiaceae_C; genus Hydrogenophaga. The sequence goes on from JAABRN010000492.1 coordinate 5,797, forward strand.
TTTGGCTGCAGGGAGGGGTGGAGCCTTCAACCGTGAGCGAGACCATGTTCCGCGCTGACCGCTTGAAGACCATGCGCATGCGCCTCTCAGCGGCATACAAGGGAGTGAACGTGCTGCTGATGAAAGAGGGTGCGCAAGACTTCCGCTCCGGGCAGCAGTTTGACCACACGGTGTTCTTCGGCGAGAACGTGGACATCCACCACATCTTCCCGCAGGACTGGTGCAAGAAGCAGGGCATCAAGCCCGCGGTGTTTGACTCGATCATCAACAAGACGCCGTTGTCGTTCCGCACCAACCGGATCATTGGCGGCGTGGCGCCGTCCGACTACCTTGCCAAGCTGGAGAAGGGCGACAAGGCCACTCCCCCGATTGAAGCGCAGCGACTGGATGGCTACCTGAGCTCGCACCTGATCGCCCCGGTGTTGGCGCGCGGTGACAGCTTCGAAGCCTTCATGGCAGATCGGCAGAAGCGATTGCTCGGCCTGATTGAGCAGGCAACCGGCAAGGCCGCATTTGCAGGCGATGGTGGCGAGGAGGGCGAGGACGTGGAGTCAGACGAGGACGCCGTGGAGGCTGAAATGACCATCAGTACCTGAGAGCACACGCCACGTGGCTGCTTGTCACGACCCATCGGGGAGAAAAATGAAAGAACAACACCTGCTGGTGGACTATGAGAACGTCCAACCATCGATTGAAGACCTGCTCAAGCTGGCGCCCAAGCTCACCGATGTGTGGCTGTTTCACGGGCCCAACCAGATCAAGCGCGCCAAGCAATTGCAGGCGGCACACGAACGCGTGACGCTGGTGCCGCACTCAGGCAAGGGCAAGAACGCGCTGGACTTTCACCTGTCGTTCTATCTGGGCTACGTGGCGGCCAAGCACCCCGAGGCCAAGCTGATGGTGGTGGCCAACGACAAGGGCTACGACTCGATGATCGGCCACGCCAAAGACCTTGGCTTCACTGCCACGCGCCTGGGCTTCAAGGCGAAGAAGGCGCCTGCGGCCAAGAAAGCCGCAGCGCCCGCCAAGAAGGTAGCGGCAGCCAAGCAGGCGCCTGCCAAGAAGGCGAAAGCGGTACCGGCGCCTCAGAAGCAAGCGACGAAACCCGTGCAACCCGCTAAGGCGCCCGCAGCGAAAAAGGCACCGGTCAAGTCAGCGGCGGCCCAGGCTGCGTCGGCCAAAAAGGCGCCAGCCAAAAAAGTGGCTGCCAAGAAGTCCGCAGCTAAAGCAGCGCCGACCAAACAGACGCCAGCAGCCAAGGCGGTCGCAAGCCCGGCGGACAAGGTGTTAGCCCGGGCAAAAACCTCTCTCGCCAAGATGGGCAAGAACCGCCCGACCAAGCTGAGCAAGCTGCTGCGCCACCTGAAATCCATCGTGGGGCAGGGCGCAACCCAGGCCGATGCCGATGCCCTGTCGCATCGGCTGGAGGCTGCGAAGGTGATCCAGGTGGTGGGTGATCTGGTGTCGTATCCCTGAGCGCTCTGGCACGGTGCGTGAAGCCGGAGTTTGTTGAGCCTGTCAGCGGTTCGAGGGGTGCATTCGCTGTTCGCGAACAGCGAATGGCCCGCTGTGTTTGAGCTGATATGTAGATGTATGCAATATGCATATTGCATAGAACTTGGAGATATTTCTGTAAATCGTATATATTTATGCAGTATGCATATCGCATAAATGAGTGAATCCATGAGTTCAACCGGTATCAAAGCAAGGCTAAGCCACGCGCAGTGGTCGCTCAAGCCGCAAGACCTGGCGATGGCGCTGAAGCTGGTGTGTCTGGCGGGAGAGCGGGTGATTTACGCCGACCTGGCCCGCGCCATGCACATGTCGCAGTTCGAGGCCCATGCCTGTTTGGCCCGGCTGAGCGCTGCGCGCTTGCTCACCGAAGTGGCCGGTGCGCCAGCGCTGGTGATGCCGGCGTTTCGCCCGCTGTTGCTGCAAGGCGCTCCCTATTTTTTCCCGGCAGTGCGAGGCGAAGTGACGGTGGGATTTCCCACGGCGTATGGCGTGGAGCCTCTGAAATCGCTGGTGATGTTTGCAGACGAGTTGCCGCCGGTTTGGCCGCATGCCGATGGGCCGGTGCGCGGCAGCACGCTGTTGCCGCTTTACCCCAAGCTGCCGCTGGCGGCGCAGGCCGACCCTTGTTTGTATGCGTTGCTGGCGTTGTTTGATGCCCTGCGCATCGGGCAGGCGCGTGAGCGGGAGCTGGCGCGCGGTTTGCTGGAAGAGCGGTTGAAGGCGTTGGCGGCATGAGCGCCGCGCCGGGCCGCCCCAAGCCAGCTCGCACCGCAGCCCGCAGGGCGAAGGTAATCCAGTGAGCAATCCCAATTTGGAAATCTTGGAGCTGGTGGCGCATGCGCTGGGGCCGGTGTGTGACGAGGTGGTGTTTGTGGGCGGTTGCGCTGCGGGCCTGCTGCTCACCCAAGCCCGGCCAGACCGCATTCGGGCTACGGAAGACGTGGACATCGTGGCCCAAGCACTGACCGTGCACGATTACCACGCGGTGGAAAAACGGGTGCGGGCGCAGGGCTTCAGCAATGACATGCGGCCAGAAGCGCCGATCTGCCGCTGGGTCTACAAAAACGTGACGCTGGACGTGATGCCCACCGTGAAAGAGATCCTGGGTTTTGCGAACCGCTGGTATCCGCTGGCCATAGAAACCGCGCAAACTGTTGAGCTGCCTTCTGGACTGCAGATCAAGCTGATTGCAGCGCCGGTGTTCATTGCCACGAAGCTGGAAGCGTTCAACGACCGTGGCCGCGATGCCAATGGCGAACCCGACTTTTTGGGCAGCCACGACATGGAAGACATCGTGGCCGTGACCGACCGGCGCCCTGAGCTGTTGACCGAGTGTGAAGCCATGCCCGCCGAGCTGCGCAGCTACCTGGCGAGCGCATTCACCGAGCTGTTGGCCCATACCGATTTTCTGACCACGCTGGCCGGACACCTGCCTGGCGACGCGGCCAGCCAGAGCCGTCTGCCCAAACTCACCGACACCTTGCGCGGCTTCACGCGCCTTTGATTCCTGAATCCCCATGAACACCAACACCCATTCCCTCGTCCAGAAACTCTGGAACTACTGCAACGTGCTGCGCGACGACGGCATGAGCTATGGCGATTACGTGGAGCAGCTCACCTACCTGCTGTTTCTGAAGATGGCGCACGAGCGCAGCCAGCCGCCGCACAACCAGCCCAGCATCGTGCCCTCGGGCTACGGCTGGCCCGATCTGTTGGCGCGTGACGGCGACGGGCTGTTTGACCACTACCGCCACACGCTGGAGCGCCTGGGCATGGAGCGGGGCACGC
>JAABRN010000493.1 GCA_011390855.1 Hydrogenophaga sp.
CTTTTTTGGAGGCCCCGCACTGCTGGCCTTGCTTGGCCCAGAACGCTCCGACATTCCATGGCTGGCCCTGGCACTGGCCACTTCTGGTCTTGCGTTGAGTCTGATCGTCCCCGCCAGTCAACCGGGCGGCCCGATTGACCCTTTCTCCCCTGCCCAGCCCTCAGGCGAAACCAGTCTTTGGGCCTGCATGCGCGCCTTTCCGCTGTTGCCAGCCATCGGCTTTGTGGGCGGGTTCTTCGAAGCCGGTGTTTCGTCTCTATTGCCACTGCTTGGCACGGCGCTTGGCCTGGTTTCGGTGCAGGCTTCCTGGCTGATGGCCGCAAGTGGCATCGCCAGCGCACTGGCCATGGTCCCCATTGGCAAGCTGGCCGACCGACAAGCCCTGTCCTCGGGGGCGGTGGGTCAGCAGGGTCACGTCATCCGACTGAACCTGATGCGCCACTGCGCCCTGGCCTGCCTGTTCAGCGCACTGCTGCTGCCATTCACCGTCGCCTGGCCGTGGCTGGCTTTCGCGATGGCCATGATCTGGGGAAGTGCGGGCGGCAGTCTCTACACCCTGGCCATGATCGACCTGGGCGAAGCCGCATCCCCTCGACTGATCCAGAGAACCTGTGTGCTCGTCATTGCCTACACCCTGGGTGGCATGGTCGGCCCGCTGGTGAGCGGCGCGACTCTGTCATGGACGCCGCACGTCTTGGCGTTGACCTTGGCGGTGCTGTCGGCGGGCTTGTGGGGCTGCCTATGGCGGGCGACCCGGCGCTGACCGAGGCCCCGGCAGATTACCGAACTCGAACCAGATAAGCGCGCCCGGATTCGAAGGTGGCCTCAGTGCAAGCCGACCTGAGCATGCCATCACGGATCCCCCGGCCAGGTGATTTGTGCAGCGCCACCCTGTGTCAATTTGTTCGAGCGCCATGTATACTTTTTCGGCGCTTCAGGGACAACATAACAAATCAGGAGGTTTTCATGCGCGCTGCTCACATCACGCTGTGGCTGGCGGCACTTTCGCTTGCAGGATGTGCCACACAAAAGCAGACACCCGAAGAACAGACCGCTCCGAGCCAGGCAACGGTGCGCATCTGCGACAGCAGTGGTTGCTCTGACCGCTCGCGAAACTCCGCGACTTTTCAAGGCACGCCGGCTGACCCGGAAGCCGAGCGCCGCTTGCAGGCTTTGACCAGCCTGGCTGAAAACGATCCCAAAGCAGCCTACGACCTGGGCCTTCGCTTGCTCCGAGGTGATGGGGTTGATCGCAACTCGTATCAGGCCATTCAATGGATGCGCAAGGCCGGCGACGGCGGAAACACCGATGCCCAGTTTGCCCTGGGTCGGCTCTACCTCATGGGCTTCGAAGAAATGGGTTCAGACCCCCAGGAAGCCGAAGCCTGGCTCACCCGCGCTGCAGCCAATGGCCACAAAGGCGCCAGGGCGCTGTTGCCTGATGCCCAGGCAGCAAAAACAGACGAACAGGCCGCCTACCGTGTTCGCGAAAGGCACCGCACATCCTGGGGCACCTGGTACCGCAGTCACCCGTACTACTGGTCCTGGGGAACGCGCGGCTGGTACCTGCGCTGACACCGTTTCATTCGCTTCCTCTGATCCAGGCGCCGTCTGGGCTTTACCGTTCTCTCATCAGCAACTGAAGGCAATTTCATGTCCAACATCCATTTTTCATTCCGCTGGGCTGCATTGGCAGCCTCCTTGGCCCTGGCCGGCTGTGTGACGCCAGGCGGCGGCCACATCAGCACCGGCGGTGGTGGCGCGGCCACCGCAGCCACCGGTGCAGCGGGTGGCGCCACCAGCGTGAATGCCAACTCCACGCTGCAGCGCTGCGACGAACCACTGGGCACGTTGGCGGTGGATGATGGTCGCGGCAAGGAGTGGTATGGCAGCTTTGGCCGCGAAACCCAGGTCACCACCATCGAGCCCCTGATCCGTCTGGCCGTGCAGCAATCGAACTGCTTCGTGATCACCGCCGTGGGCAATGCCCGAACCGACAGCCGCCTCACATCCATCACCGACCGCCAGCGCAATTCCGGCGAGTTCCGCGCGGGCTCGAACCAGCAAAAGGGCCAGCGCGTGGCCGCCGACTACTACCTGGAGCCCGCCGTCATCATCGACAACGACTCAACAGGCGCATTGGGCGGCGCATTGGGCGGACTGCTCGGTAGTCGCAACCGCAACCTGGCCGTTATCGCCGGCGGCCTCGAAAGCAAGGCTTCGGTCGTGACCATGACGCTGCTGGATATCCGTTCAGGTGTGCAGATCGCCATTTCCGAAGGCAACGCCACCGCCACCAACTACGGTGCCGCACTGGGCGCCTTCGGACCTAGTGCTGGGGGTACGCTGGGTGGGTTCTCGCGCACCCCGGCAGGCAAAGCCACCGTGGCGGCGTTCACCGATGCCTACAACAACATGGTGATTTCGCTGCGCAACTACAAGGCACAAGAGGTCAAAGGCGGCCTGGGCCGGGGCGGTCAGCTCCGCGTGGGGCAGTAGAGAACGCCCCCCTGCGCCGCTGACGCGGCTTCCCCCCTCTCTGGCGCGCCTGTGGCGCTTGGAAGGGGGACGATGCCCTTGGGCCGGCAAAGCCGGACCCTCGGCATCTGCTGGAGGCTGGGGTGGCACCACGGCCAGCGACAAAGGCCCGCGAGGGGCCTTTTTTCATTGTGCGAAGCAATCGGAGATCGAGCTGCCCTCTTCATGGGGCTGGCAGGAGTGCAGCATTAGCCTCCGGCGCGAAGTGCCTTCATTCCAGGGGCAGCAAGGGACGGCTCCGCCGGCCCAAGATGCCGTCCCCCCTCGAAGCGCCTTCAGGCGCGCTACGGAGGGGGGAAGCTGCGTCAGCAGCGCAGGGGGGAGTTCCTTAGCTTTTCGATCAATCCATTCAGCTCATCGAGCGACCCGAACTGGATGGCCAGCTCGCCCTGCTCTTCCAACCGGCCGTGGCGCTTGACGCGCTTCTTCACCCGCACTTCCACGTCGGCGGTGAGGAGGTCTGACAGCTCTTCTTCCACGCGCTTGATGTCGCGTGACTTGTCTTTCTTGAGCTTTTGCGGTGCCAGCGCGAATTCGGCGCCCAGCTTTCTGACCAGGCTTTCTGCTTCGCGCACCGACATTTTTTTGGCTGCAATCTGGTTGCCTGCCGTGATCTGGTGGACTTTGTCCAGGGCAAGCAACGCGCGGGCATGGCCCATGTCGAGGTCACCAGCCATGAGCATGGTCTGTACGGGCTCAGCCAGTTGCAGCAAGCGCAGCAAATTGCTGGCGGCGCTGCGAGAGCGGCCCACGGCCTGCGCCGCCTGTTCGTGAGTGAGTCCAAACTCCTTCACCAGGCGCTGTAGACCCTGGGCTTCTTCCAGTGGATTCAGGTCTTCACGCTGAATGTTCTCGATCAAGGCCATGGCTGCAGCGGCTTCGTCGGGTACGTCGCGCACCAGCACCGGCACACTGTCCAGCCCCGCCAGGCGGGACGCTCGGAAACGGCGTTCGCCAGCAATGATCTCGTATTTGCCGGCGTTGGCGCCAGCCGCGAGCTTGCGCACCAGGATAGGCTGCATGATGCCCTGGGCCTTGATGGACTCGGCGAGTTCGTACAGCGCGCCTTCGTCCATGCGGGTGCGTGGCTGGTACACGCCTGGTACCAGCTCCGTCAGCGCGAGGACGGTCGGTGTGGCGTTGCGCTCGTTTTCCTGGGCGTCGGGCGATGCGGCTTCTGCCACTTTGGGGCCCAGCAAGGCTTCGAGTCCGCGGCCAAGGCCTTTGGGTTTTTTGGTGACCATGGGTCCAGTCTCGTTATGAAGGAGTGACCAGCGTCAAGCTGGCATGAAAAAGTTGAAGCTGGGTGTCCGGAAGCGAGGCCCCCTGCAAGGCGGCCACCCCGGCAAATGCCAGCGCAAAGAATACACAGAGGTAAAAAACCACCCTCCACCGCGTCCCCGCAAGCGCACGTAGGGGCATTCGGCTACCCACCGGCCAGCTCGGCCAGCAGTTCCTGACCTTCCGCCCAATCACCCAACCCCGACTCGGCGTTGATGTGCCCCGCTCGCCCGCGGTCGATGAAGCGCGACCCCCACGCTGCAGCGAACGCCTGCGCGCGTTCAAAGCTGCAATACGGATCGTCGCGGCTGCCAACCAGCACACTGGCGAAAGGCAGGGTCTGCATGTGAATAGGTGACCAGCTCGGCAGCAGTGGGCGCATCTCTTCGCGCTCTGCATCGCCTGGCGCCACCAGCAGGGCGGCCTTCACAAGGGCCCTGTTCTTCGAGTGCGCCGCCCAGGCCGCCACATGCAGGCACCCCAGGCTGTGGGCCACCAGCACCGCTGGTTCGTCACAGGCCAGCAAAACCTCCTCCAACTGCGCGATCCAGTCGCCACGACGCGGGCGCATCCAGTCGTGCTGGTCAACGCGCCGGTAGCCGTGCTCGGCCTCCCAGAGGCTTTGCCAATGGTCCGGTCCGCTGTTCTGCCAGCCGGGCAAGATCAGGACGTTGTGAGGTTTCACGTGAAACAACCTGCCACTACATCTTCTGGATCCGCTCGACCATTTCAGCAGCGAAGCCGATGAAGGCCTGGCTTCCGCGAGCCGAGGGGTCAAACACCACGCCAGGCAAGCCATAGCTGGGCGCCTCGGCCAGTCGCACGTTACGCGGGATCACGGTGTCGAACACCTTCTCGCCAAAGTGTGCTTTGAGCTGATCGCTCACCTGCGACTGCAAGGTGATGCGGGGGTCGAACATCACGCGCAACAGGCCAATGATCTGCAGATCCTTGTTGAGGTTGGCGTGCACCTGTTTGATGGTGTTGACCAGATCGGTGAGGCCCTCCAGCGCAAAGTATTCGCACTGCATGGGCACGATCACACCATGCGCCGAGCACAGGCCATTGAGTGTCAGCATGCTCAGGCTGGGGGGGCAGTCGATCAGCACGAAGTCATACTCGACATCCACCTCGGCCAGCGCCTGCTTGAGCCGCCGTTCACGGCGCTCCACATCCACCAGCTCCACTTCTGCACCGGCCAGTTCGCGGTTCGCCCCCAGCACGTGGTAGCCGCATTTCTCCGAATACACGGCAGCCTCGCTCACCAGGGCAGATTCCAGCAGCACGTCGTAGACCGACAGGGCCATGCTGCGCTTGTCCACCCCAGAGCCCATGGTGGCATTGCCCTGGGGGTCCAGGTCCACCATCAGCACGCGCTGACCGATTCTGGCCAGTCCGGCGGCCAGATTCACGGTGGTGGTGGTCTTCCCCACACCACCCTTCTGATTGGCAATACAAAAGATCTTGGCCATCAGTTCAACCCCCGCCCTTCGCAGCCCGCCACATTCGCGCCCGAACTGGTGTTGGATGTATCCAGCGTGTGCAATGCCTGCTCGCTCATTTTGAAAGCGCCAGTTTGATACCGAAACCAACCAGGAAGATGCCGGCGATTTTTTCGAGGATGCGGCTGATCACCGGCCTGGCGCGCATGCGCTCCGCCAGAAAGTGGGTAAGCAGCACAGCCGTCAGGCCATAGAAGAAGGTCAGTACAGCCACGGTGGCCGCCATGGCCGCAAAGGTGATCAACCCCTGATGCCTCACCGGGTCAACAAACAAAGGGAAGAACGCCATGTAAAACACGATGGCCTTGGGGTTGAGCACGGTGATGGTCAACGCCTGCTGAAAGTACTGGCGGGGGCGGATATTGAGCACAGGCGCGTCGCCGGGCTTGGCGGTCAGCATCTTGAAGCCCAGCCAGGCAAGGTATGCGGCACCCAGCCACTGCACGGCGTTGAAAGCCGCAGGGTAAGTGGTCAGTAGCGCTGCCACACCGGCCACCGCCATCCACATCAGCACCTGATCACCCGCCATCACCCCCAGGGTCGCAGCCAGCCCGCCACGCACACCACCCTTGCCGGTGGAAGTGATCAGGGCCAGATTGCCCGGGCCGGGGATGGCCAGAAACACGACGATGGCGACGACAAAAGCGCCGTAGTCAGCAACACCCAGCATGGAATGCCCCCAAAAGTGAAGGGTCGAGTTTACGTGAAGGGCTGGCGGTTGATCTGCGTGTGACGATCAGGCGACAGCGTGGGCAGCGGGCCTCATCCACACAATGCAGCGCTCGGCGACCAGTCCGGGCACCCGGAGCTGTTCCACGTGAAACACGTCAACACCTGGCGCTTCCTCAGCCAAGGTGGCCAGCTCATCCTGCGGGTGCTTGCCCTTCATGGCCATCCACACCGCGCCTGGATACAGCGCACCCCGGGACCAGTTCACGAAGTCGACCAATGAAGCAAAGGCGCGCGAGCAAACCACATCAAACCCCTGCCCCGACATGGCGTTCAAGCTTTCCACCCGGGCGTGTAGGCCACGCAGGTTGGGCAACTTCAAAGTAGCAGCCACCTGCTGAATAAAAGCCGCCTTTTTGGCAACAGTGTCGACGCAGGTCACGTTGATCCAGGGACAAGCCACCGCAATCACGACACCCGGCAATCCACCGCCAGACCCCACATCGAGCAACTGCACGGCTCGCTCACCCACTTGCCGCACCAGGGGCTCGATCGCAACCAGACTATCGAGCAGGTGGTGGGTCATCATCTCGGCGGGGTCGCGCACCGCCGTGAGGTTGTAAACCTTGTTCCACTTCTGCAGCAAACCAAGGTAGGTCATCAGGGCATCGATCTGTGGTTCACCCAGACGGAGCCCGATCTCCTGCAAGCCACCCACCAGAACTTCCCGGCCAGCGCCGGCCACACCCAAATCCTGGTTCATGCCGACCCTTCGGTCTCAGCGGCCACAGTAGCAAAGCCTTTGAAACCGCCCTTTTTCAGATGGATCATCAGGAGTGAAATGCTGGCGGGCGTAATGCCGGAAATGCGCGAGGCCTGCCCCAAGGTCTCAGGGCGATGCTGGGCCAGCTTCTGCCGCGCTTCAAAAGACAGGGCCTTGACCTGCAGATAGTCCAGATCAGCCGGCAGTTTCAGCCCTTCGTAATGCGACGCGCGCTCCACTTCGGTCTTTTGCCGGTCAATGTAACCAGCGTACTTGGCCGCGATTTCAACCTGTTCGACCACCGGCTCCAGCAAGTCGCCGAGCGTTTCACGTGAAACATCAGGGCCGATGTACTTGCCATCATCAAGGCCCACCAACGCGGCATAGGGCACCCCCGGTCTGCGCAGAAGGTCAAACAGATTGTGCTCATGTTCAATGGCTTTACCCAGCACCCGCTCCGACTCGGCTGCCGGAAGGCTACGGGGATTCACCCAGGTGGCTTTCAGGCGCTCGGTTTCCCGTGCCACCGCATCGCGCTTTCGGCTGAAAGCATCCCAGCGGGCGTCGTCAACCAACCCCAACTTGCGCCCCGTTTCCGTCAGGCGCATGTCGGCATTGTCTTCACGCAGCTGCAGGCGGAACTCCGCCCGGCTGGTGAACATGCGGTAGGGTTCGGTCACACCCTGGGTCACCAGGTCGTCGACCAGCACACCCAGGTAGGCCTCGTCGCGGCGCGGCAGCCAGGGCGCCTCTCCCTTCACCTGCAGCGCGGCATTGAGTCCGGCGAACAGGCCCTGGGCGGCCGCCTCTTCGTAACCAGTGGTCCCATTGATCTGACCGGCAAAGAACAGGCCCTGGATCTGTTTGGTCTCGAAGCTGCTCTTGAGCGAGCGCGGGTCGAAGTAGTCGTATTCGATGGCGTAACCTGGGCGCAGGATGTGTGCGTTCTCAAGGCCCGCCATGCTGCGCACCAGCTCATACTGAATGTCGAATGGCAAGCTGGTGGAAATGCCATTGGGGTAGACCTCGTGCGTGGTCAGGCCTTCGGGCTCCAGAAAGATCTGGTGGCTGTCCTTGTCAGCGAAACGATTGATCTTGTCTTCCACGCTGGGGCAATAACGCGGTCCCACGCCTTCGATCTTGCCGGTGAACATGGGGCTGCGGTCAAAACCGGAGCGGATGATCTCATGGGTGCGCTCATTGGTGTGGGTGATCCAGCAAGGCACCTGCTGCGGGTGCATGGCTGTGTTGCCCATGAAGCTGAACGTGGGCACCGGGCGATCGGGGTTCATGCCGCCTGGCACGCCGTCGCCGGGCTGTTCCTGGCATCTGGAATAGTCGATGCTGCGGCCATCGAGGCGCGGCGGGGTACCCGTTTTCAGACGCGCTTGCGGCAATTTCAGCTCTTTCAGCCGAGCCGACAGACTCACCGCCGGGGGGTCGCCTGCCCGGCCCGCGCTGTAGTTGTTCAGGCCCACATGGATCTTGCCATCGAGGAATGTGCCCGCGGTCAACACCACCGTGCGGCTGCGGAAGCGGATGCCCACCTGCGTGACAGCCCCCACCACGCGGTCGCCCTCCACCATGAGGTCGTCCACCGCCTGCTGGAACAGCCAGAGATTGGGCTGGTTCTCCAGCATGCGGCGGATGGCAGCCTTGTAGAGAATGCGGTCAGCCTGAGCGCGAGTGGCGCGCACGGCGGGGCCCTTGCTGCTATTGAGAATGCGGAACTGAATGCCACCTTCGTCGGTAGCCAGCGCCATTGCGCCGCCGAGTGCATCCACCTCTTTCACCAAGTGACCTTTGCCAATGCCCCCAATACTGGGATTGCAGCTCATCTGGCCCAAGGTCTCGATGTTGTGCGTGAGCAGCAGCGTGGTGCAACCCATGCGGGCAGCGGCCAGCGCGGCCTCGGTGCCAGCATGGCCACCGCCCACCACGATGACGTCAAACTCTTGGGGATACAACATGCTGAGAAAACTCCAGGAAGCAGACAGGCTGGGTGCCGCACAATGTTGGCGGCACTGTTTCACGTGAAACACATCCCGCCAGGCCAGCCCTTGCTGCAGCGGGAAACCTGCTATTTTCCCATCAACGCCCTTTTGTCGCTGACCATGTCCCTGTGCGAAGCTATATCGGGTGTTGACCACCTATTGCTGGCGCAGGCCGACCTTCTTCAGTTCCAAGGTCGCGCCAGGTTTCCAGACTCATACC
>JAABRN010000494.1 GCA_011390855.1 Hydrogenophaga sp.
GGCAGCGCCTGGAAAGGCTTGAGGCAAGAGCGCGTGAACAGGGGTGACGCCACATCCCCGGCACTGGCGAGCAGTCGCCCTTGGGCGTCGACCACGGCAACCGAACCGTGGTGGATGTTCTCCGGGTGGCCGCCTCGGTACGAGACTGCGATCGGGACATGGTGGGGAAGCGGGTTGGGGTGCATGGGGCAAATATGGGAGTTGGGCTTTTATTTCAGCACAGCTGTCGTCCCGCTGGTCAGGGTCAGATGGGGTTGCAGGCTGGTCCCGTCGCGACGTGCGGATGAGGGATGCGTGTTAAAGTTTTCGTTACCTTTTTATTACGCACCCGGAGAGCGCCTCATGAAGCAGATCACCGCCGTCATCAAACCCTTCAAACTTGAAGAGGTGCGTGAAGCCTTGGCAGAGCAGGGCGTCACGGGTCTGACTGTCACCGAAGTCAAAGGCTTTGGTCGCCAAAAGGGTCATACCGAGCTGTACCGCGGTGCCGAGTATGTGGTCGACTTTCTCCCCAAGGTCAAGGTGGAGGTCGTGGTGAAGTCTGATGATGTGGAGCGCTGTGTCGACGCCGTTGTTCGCGCTGCACGCACTGGCAAGATCGGCGATGGGAAGATATTTGTCACATCCGTCGAGCGTGTCGTGCGCATTCGCACTGGCGAGGAGGATGAAACGGCGGTGTGAGTCTGAGCAGGAGCGCCCCGCTCGCGTTCCCCGGTTTCAGGCTAGATTTCGTCCAGGCGGGGCTCGGGAGAAAACCCCGCCGCCTGGACCAGTGCAGGCAGCAGACGTTTGACTTCGGAATCCACACGAATCAGGTCCATCTGCCATTCACCCATGAATCCTTGTTCCACGGTGCTGCGCAGGAAGCTCATCAGCCCGTCGTAGTAGCCGTTGGTGTTGAGCAAGCCCACCGGTTTGTCGTGGTAGCCCAGCTGGCGCCAGGTCCAGACCTCAAAAAATTCTTCGAACGTTCCGATGCCACCGGGCAGCGCGAGAAACGCGTCACAACGCTCGGCCATCAGGCGCTTTCGCTCGTGCATGGTGTCAACCACATGCAGTTCGGTGCAGCCATGATTGGCCCACTCCTTTTCTACCAGTGCTTTGGGGATCACGCCCACCACCGTGCCGCCTGCATCCAGGGTGGCTTGCGCCACGGTACCCATGAGCCCGTTGCGCCCACCGCCGTACACCAGTTGCCCCCCGCGCTGGCCAATCCATTGGCCCACGGTGCGTGCCACTTCGGTGAATTCTGGGCTGACACCGGCGCGCGAGCCGCAATAGACGCATAGGGAAAAAGATGCTTCCACTGTTCAGTGCTTTCTTTTAGAAACGATGCCAGATGGCGGCTGCCCAGACACCTGCACACAGCAGGAGGCTCAACAGCACGGCAGCGCTGCCCATGTCTTTGGCGCGCTTTGACAGGTCATGCCATTCGGGGCCGATACGGTCGATGGCGGTTTCAATTCCCGTGTTGAGCAACTCCACCACCATCACCAGGATCACCGAGCCTGCGAGCAGGGCCACTTCGACCCAGCTCTGTCCGAGCCAGAATGCCAGAGGCAGCATCACGAGAGACGCCAGCGCTTCCTGGCGAAACGCGGTCTCGCCCCAGCCCGCACGCAACCCGGCCAGGGAGTATCCCAGCGCGTGCCACATGCGGCTCAGCCCTGTGCGCTGCTTTTGGGCGTTTGCCGGTTCGTGTGTCGTCATACGTCGGTGGTCAGGCCCTAAAGATGCCAGAACTTGCGCCCCTTGGCAGGCTCGGCAGGCTTGTGGTGCACGAGGCGCGTGCCGGCCAGCGCGTCGTGGAGAAACTGGCGCTGCGGATGAAATCGCGCCAGCAAGGCCCAGATGGCGATCCAGCCGATCAGGATCACTGTCAGCTCGCCGCCAGACAGTTGAAAAAAGCTGCCCGCCGCAAGGGGCGGCAGAAACCATGTCCAAGACCACACGTAACGCAGCAAAGCCTTGGGTCGTGTGAGGGCGCCCCCCCGCCGGTCAACCACGCGGATGTGCCAGGTTTTCATGGCCAGCGTCTGACCCTTGACCCAGAACCAGGTGAAGTAAAGGGCCAGCAGCAAAAACACATAGGCCTGCAGCGAATACCGGTTGTTGAACGCGTCGCGCACGGGAATGAGCGAAGGCACGAGGTGGCCAGCCGCAAACAACAAGCCGAAAAAAAACAAACCGGTTCCAAACAACACGCCGAACAAAAGCGTGCCCTCGTACAGCCAGCAGGCCATGCGGCGGGTGAGGGATGGCGTTGTCAGCGGTTGGGTGGTCAGTGGGGATGCGGTCGTTTCGGTCATGGCGGGGCGCATACAGGGCCGAAGGCTCGAAGCAAGATCTGGAAGCCTGCGATTGTCGCATCGCGGCCTCTTGCCCCCCTTTTTCTGTGCGTCGATGCAACGCGGTACTTGAATGCGCTTGTTGCAGTGCGATAATGGAAGGCTGCAATTCAAAACAAGGCAAACGGGTCAAGGTCCGGCAGAGTATGTGTCTGCTTATGGCCTTTGGCCTCAAGTCTCGAAACCGCTTCACAAGAGCCGGTCTAGAGGCACCCAAGGTTTTTCGTTAGAGAAATTCTCGAAAGGTTCATCATGGAAATCAACAAGGCCGAACTGGCCTCCGCTGCCGCTGTGTCCGGCAACTCGACACCCCAGGAACTCCGCGGCGCGGAAATTCTCGTCAAGGCACTTCAAGCCGAGGGCGTGAATTTCGTCTGGGGCTATCCCGGTGGTGCGGTCCTCCACATTTACGACGCGTTCTACAAGCAGGACACGATCCAGCATGTGCTGGTGCGCCACGAGCAAGCGGCGGTGCACGCCGCAGATGGCTTTGCACGTGCAACGGGCGAGGTAGGCGTGGCGCTGGTCACTTCTGGCCCAGGACTTACCAACGCGGTCACCGGTATTGCCACCGCGTACATGGACAGCATTCCCATGGTGATCATCAGTGGTCAGGTGCCAACGGCCGCGATTGGCCTGGACGCCTTCCAGGAATGCGACACCGTGGGCATCACCCGACCCATTGTCAAGCACAACTTTCTGGTTAAGGATGTGCGCGACATGGCCGTCGTGATGAAAAAGGCCTTCCATATCGCACGCAGCGGCCGTCCTGGCCCGGTGGTGGTGGATGTGCCAAAGGATGTGTCTTTCAACAAGACCGCCTACAACGGATACCCCGAAACGATTGAAATGCGTTCCTACAACCCGGTGCGCAAGGGGCATGGTGGTCAGATCCGCAAAGCCCTGCAGCTCCTGTTGTCGGCCAAGCGACCCTACATCTATACCGGCGGCGGTGTGCTGCTGGGCAATGCCGTTCAGGAATTGCGTACGCTGGTGGACCTCCTCGGCTATCCGGTCACCAATACCCTGATGGGGTTGGGCGCCTATCCGGCATCTGACCGCAAGTTCCTGGGCATGCTGGGCATGCACGGCACCATCGAGGCCAACAACGCCATGCAGAACTGCGATGTGTTGCTGGCGGTGGGCGCACGTTTTGATGATCGAGTCATCGGCAATCCCAAGCACTTTGCGCAGAACGAACGCAAAATCATCCATGTGGATATCGATCCATCGAGCATTTCCAAGCGCGTCAAGGTCGACGTGCCCATCGTGGGCGATGTGAAAGATGTGCTGGTCGAGTTGATCAACATGGTGCGGGAAAGCACCCAGCGACCTGACGAAAAATCACTGGCATTGTGGTGGGAGACCATTGAGGCCTGGCGTTCGCGCGACTGTCTGAAATACGACCGGGGCAACAAGGACGTGATCAAGCCGCAATATGTGGTCGAGACACTGTGGAACATGACCAAGGACGCAGACACCTACATCACTTCCGATGTGGGTCAGCACCAGATGTGGGCGGCGCAGTACTACCGTTTTGACGAACCCAGGCGCTGGATCAACTCGGGAGGTCTGGGCACCATGGGCGTCGGGATTCCTTATGCCATGGGTATCAAGATGGCCAAGCCCGACAGCGAGGTGTACTGCGTCACGGGCGAAGGTTCGGTGCAGATGTGCATCCAGGAACTCTCCACCTGCCTCCAGTACAACACGCCCATCAAGATCGTGTCACTGAACAACCGCTACCTCGGCATGGTGCGCCAGTGGCAGGAAATCGATTACGAGGGTCGCTACAGCCACAGTTACATGGATGCGTTGCCGAACTTTGTGAAACTCGCAGAAGCGTATGGTCACGTGGGTATCCTGATCGAGCGTCCACAAGACGTCGAGCCGGCATTGCGTGAAGCGCGCAAGCTCAAGGACCGCACGGTGTTCATGGATTTCCGCACCGACCCGACAGAGAACGTGTTCCCGATGGTGAAGGCCGGCAAGGGCATCACGGAAATGCTGCTGGGGTCTGAAGATCTCTGAAGCGTGGGTACATTGGGTGGGCGGTGCTTTGCGCACACTCACTCCTGCACACCGTTTCGCTCCCATCCATCCCTGAAGAATCTATTTGCAGCCAAGCCTGCGCATTACCGTGCGCAGGGGAGGGCTCAGAAAAGAGGAATGCTTTCATGAAACACATCATTGCCGTGCTGCTCGAAAACGAGCCAGGTGCGCTTTCGCGCGTGGTGGGCTTGTTTTCCGCCCGCGGTTACAACATCGAGTCGCTGACCGTCGCGCCCACCGAGGATGCTTCCCTGTCGCGCATGACCATCCAGACCACCGGGTCGGACGACGTGATCGAGCAGATCACCAAACACCTCAATCGTCTGATTGAAGTGGTCAAGGTCGTGGACCTGACGGAAGGTGCATACACCGAGCGCGAGCTCATGCTCGTCAAGGTGCGGGCTGTTGGCAAGGAGCGCGAAGAAATGAAGCGCATGGCCGACATCTTTCGCGGTCGCATCATCGACGTCACGGAAAAGAGCTACACCATTGAACTCACGGGCGACCAGGGCAAGAATGACGCCTTCCTTGAGGCGATTGACCGGGCCGCCATTCTTGAAACCGTGCGTTCAGGTGCCAGCGGCATTGGTCGGGGCGAACGGATCTTGCGCGTTTGATTTTTTCAGGGCTTGGCCATTTGTCCGTTCTGGCCGGGCCTGTCGAAGCCTTGATCCGTTTGTCGACGGAGCAAGACACCCGAGAGCCCTTCGACAGGCTCGCGTAGAACGGCACCACACTCAAATCAACTGAATTTCACTGGAGCAACAACATGAAAGTTTTTTACGACAAGGACTGTGACCTGAGCCTGATCAAAGGCAAGACTGTCGCCATCCTCGGCTACGGCAGCCAGGGTCACGCCCATGCGCAGAACCTCAACGACAGCGGCGTCAAGGTCGTGGTCGGCTTGCGCAAGGGTGGCGCGTCCTGGGACAAGGTTGGCAAGGCCGGTCTGACCGTCATGGAAGTCGATGAAGCTGTGAAAGCCGCCGACGTCGTCATGATCCTGTTGCCCGACGAGATGATCGCCGAGGTGTACAGCAACAACGTGGCCCCGAACATCAAGCAAGGCGCTTCGCTGGCCTTTGCTCATGGCTTCAACGTGCACTACAACCAGGTGGTGCCCCGGGCCGATCTCGACGTGTGGATGGTCGCCCCCAAGGCGCCGGGCCACACCGTGCGCAACACCTACACCCAGGGCGGCGGCGTACCGCACCTGGTGGCCATTCACCAGGACAAGAGTGGCAAAGCCCGTGACCTGGCACTGTCTTACGCCATGGCCAATGGCGGCGGCAAGGCTGGCATCATCGAGACCAACTTCAAGGAAGAAACCGAGACCGATCTGTTTGGCGAGCAGGCCGTGCTGTGCGGCGGTGCCGTCGAGCTGATCAAGATGGGTTACGAGACCCTGGTGGAAGCCGGCTACGCGCCAGAAATGGCTTACTTCGAGTGTCTGCACGAGCTCAAGCTGATCGTCGATCTGATCTATGAAGGCGGCATCGCCAACATGAACTACTCGATCTCCAACAACGCGGAGTTCGGTGAGTACGTGACCGGTCCAGAGGTGATCAACGAAGAGTCGCGCAAGGCCATGCGCAATGCGCTCAAGCGCATCCAGAACGGTGATTACGCCAAGATGTTCATCCAGGAAGGCCGTCTCAACTACCCGAGCATGACCGCCCGCCGCCGCAACACCGCCGATCACCAGATCGAAGTGGTGGGTGCGCAATTGCGTGCGATGATGCCCTGGATTGCCAAGAACAAACTGGTTGACCAGACCCGCAACTGAGGCTCCGGCGGCCCGAATGGGTCACCCTCATGCCAGTCCGCTCAGGGCCACTTCGGTGGCCCTGTTTCTTTTAGGGATGGCGACTGGCTTACACTGGCCGTTTGGCGATTCGTGGCCAACAGAGGTCGCCCCCTTGCGGTCGCCCACGCCGCCACAGAGATATTCATGCACGACGGAACCGAACCCATGATCCCGCCCAACTCGGATGGTCCGAGGCGGCGCAAGGGCATCTACATGCTGCCCAACATGATCACCCTGGCAGCCCTCTTTGGGGGCTTCTACGCCGTGGTGATGGCCATGAACGGTCGTTTCGACCTGGCCACTGTTGGCATCTTTGCTGCCATGTTTCTGGACAGCATGGACGGGCGGGTCGCTCGCATGACCAACACGCAGAGTGCATTTGGCGAGCAGATGGACTCCCTCTCGGACATGGTTTCATTTGGCGCAGCCCCCGCCCTGATCGCCTACGAGTGGACGTTGCGCGACCTGGGCCGTTGGGGCTGGATTGCAGCGTTTGTCTATTGCGCCTGTGCGGCTCTCCGGCTGGCAAGGTTCAACGTGAATACCGGGGTCGTGGACAAGCGCTACTTCCAGGGACTTCCATCGCCTGCCGCTGCAGCGCTGGTCGCGGGCTTCATCTGGTTGATGACCGAGCTGGACGTGGCGCGTGCCGACCTCGCCTGGGCCATGTTCGCGCTGACCCTCTATGCCGGGCTGACGATGGTCACCAACGTGCCGTTTTACAGCTTCAAGGACCTGAGTCTGAAACGCAGCGTGCCATTTGCAGCCATCGTGCTGGTGGCACTCGGAATCGCGGTGATCAACATCCATCCACCCACGGTGCTGTTTGGCCTGTTTGTCTTGTATGGGCTCTCTGGCTACGCGGTGTATGTCTGGCGCAAGGCCAAAGGTCGGCCCACCAGCGTGATCAGCACCTCCACCGATGAGCCTGACGAGCGCGGCTTGCACGATTGACACGTGCCAGGTTGGTTTGTGCTACATTTCGCAGATGTCCTTTCGTGCCCCGTCCCTACTACTGAATGTCCTCCACGGGCAGAGTTGACGGCGCGAAAGCACTTCCAATCCAAACGGCCCGTTTGCACCCGCAGCGGGCCGTTTTGCATTGGGGGCTGCGGGGTTTTTATCATTGAGACCGCATCATGTTGAACCAACCTGCCAGCAAATACCGAGCCTTTCCCCCGATACGCCTGACGGATCGCACCTGGCCTGATGCGGTCCTCACAAAGGCGCCGATCTGGCTGAGTACGGACCTGCGGGATGGCAATCAGTCACTGATCGAACCCATGGATGTGGCGCGCAAGGTTCGCATGTTTGAGCTGCTGGTGAGCATCGGCTTCAAGGAAATCGAGGTGGGATTCCCATCGGCTTCACAAGCCGAGTTCGATTTTCTCAGGCTGCTCATCGAGGGAAATCGAATTCCGCAAGACGTCACGATCCAGGTCCTGACGCAAGCGCGTGAGCCGCTGATCCGTCGAACCTTCGAAGCGCTTGAGGGCGTGCCTCGTGCCATTGTTCATCTCTACAACGCCACAGCCCCGGTGATGCGGTCTGTGGTGTTGGGCATGGGGAAGGAGGCCATTGTGGCACTCGCCACCGAGCACGCCCAGATGTTCGCCGACATGGCGGCTGCAAGACCTCAAACCCATTGGACGTTTCAGTATTCGCCTGAAATGTTCTCGGGCACAGAGCTGGCTTTTTCCAAGCAGGTGGTTGACGCGGTGACGGCCGTCTGGAAGCCAACGCCAGACAACAAGTGCATCATCAATCTGCCCTCCACGGTCGAGCACAGCACGCCCAACGTCTTTGCCGACATGATCGAATGGATGCACAGGCATCTGGAGCGGCGCGATGCCATCGTTCTGTCGGTGCACCCGCACAACGACAGAGGCACCGGAACTGCTGCAGGCGAACTGGCCTTGATGGCGGGCGCAGACCGCATCGAGGGGTGTCTGTTTGGAAACGGGGAGCGCACGGGCAACCTTGACCTTGTCAACGTGGCGCTCAATCTCTACACCCAGGGCGTCAGTCCCGGACTCGATTTTTCCAGGATCGACGATGTTCGCCGCACGGTAGAACATTGCAACCAACTGCCTGTGCATCCGCGCCATCCCTACGTGGGGGAGTTGGTCTACACCTCTTTTTCAGGATCACACCAGGACGCCATCAAGAAAGCCTTTGCCGCCAGACAGGACAGCGATATCTGGAATATTCCCTATCTGCCGATCGACCCCAAGGACCTGGGCAGGAGCTACGAAGCTGTCATTCGGGTCAACAGCCAGTCTGGCAAGGGCGGTATGTCCTATCTGCTGGAGGCCGAGTACGGGCTCGAGATGCCGCGGAGGCTGCAAATCGAGTTCAGTCAGGTGGTTCAGATGAAGATGGATGCCCAGGGCGGTGAGTTCACGGCGAATGATCTCTGGCGCATCTTCGAGCAGGAATATGGTCTGGACCGTGTGGTCGCACCTGGTCATTCCAACCTGCAGGAGGGAAGTGACGGCCGGATGTACTTGAGCGCAGATGTGGTGCTTGACACGCGATCACTGAAGCTGCAGGCGAGCGGCCAGGGCCCTATCGATGCGTTCGTGAATGGACTCAATGCCGCCGGCGAGTGTGTTCGGGTGCTTGACTACCACGAACACGCGGTCGGCGAAGGAGCGGACGCCAGGGCGGTGTCGTACATTGAGCTGCGCATTGGCGAAGCAGTGACGGTGTTTGGCGTGGGCATGGACACCAGCATCGTCACGGCAT
>JAABRN010000495.1 GCA_011390855.1 Hydrogenophaga sp.
CTCTCGGGCGATGGCGCCTGTAGCCAAGCCGCCAGGGGCCGTGCTAGCGCGAGAAATGGCATCGGCATCGATCACGGTCGCACCCAGCTCTGCCAGCATGGCTGCCACCGTGCTTTTGCCGCTCCCAATCCCCCCAGTCAATCCCAGCCGGACGGCAGGCCCCTCGAGAGCCCGCCCCATCAGAGCCCCAGCCAGCCCAGGAAAGCACCGGGCTCAAAAACCAAAGAGAACAGGCCCGCAAACGCCAGGAAGGGCCCGAAAGGCACATAGCCGCCCTCTCGCAAACCACTGGTGAACTTCATGGCGATACCTACCACCGCTCCGAGTACCGAGGCCATGAGGATCATAGGTACCAGTGCCTGCCAGCCAAACCATACGCCCAAGGCAGCAAACAGCTTGAAGTCCCCATAACCCATGCCCTCCTTGCCTGTGGCGAGCTTGAACGCCCAGTACACGGCCCAAAGCGACAGATACCCTGCCACAGCTCCCCACAATGCATGGGTCAGCGGTATGGCGGCCCAGCCCAGTGCAGCGGCTACCAAGCCGGCCCACAAAAGCGGCAACGTGATGTCGTCGGGCAGCAGAGTGGTGTCCCAGTCGATGAAAGCCAGGGCCACCAAGGCGGCCACAAAACCCATCCACATCAGTGTTTGGACGGTGGGACCGTGTGCCCAGAAGCACCAAGCAAACAGGCCGCCCGTGAGCAGTTCCACCGCAGGATAGCGCAGACTTATACCAGTGCCACACGCACCACAGCGGCCGCGCAAAAACGCATAGCTGAGCACGGGAATATTCTGATACCAGCGAATGGTGGTACCACACGCTCCGCAGCGTGAGCGGGGTGTGAGCAGGTTGAAGTCCGGTGTTTCGGGCAACTCCTTGCCCTGCATCTCCGCGCACTCGCGCTCCCACTGGCGTTCCATCATCTTGGGCAGCCGGTAGATGACCACGTTGAGGAAGCTGCCCACGAGCAGCCCGAACACGCCCGAAAGCACCAGGCCAGGCAGGCCAGCCAGAACATCCATGCCAGTCACCGTGAGAGCGCAGCTGCGTGCGGCCGGCTCAGACCACTTGGCCGAGCTTGAAGATGGGCAGATACATGGAAACCACGATACCGCCAATGACCGTGCCCAGAATCACGATGATGATGGGCTCCATGAGGCTGGAAAGGCCAGCCACCATGTCATCCACCTCCGCTTCGTAAAAGTCTGCCGCTTTACCCAGCATGTGGTCGATCGAGCCCGATTCCTCGCCAATGGCGCACATCTGGATCACCATAGAGGGAAAGATATTGGCGTTGGTCATGGCCGCCGTCAGGCTGGTGCCGGTAGAAACTTCCTGCTGGATTTTCTCAGTTGCGTCGGCGTAGAGGGAGTTGCCCGATGCACCACCCACCGAATCGAGCGCTTCCACCAGCGGCACCCCGGCCGCGAACATGGTGGACATGGTGCGCGTCCAGCGGGCCACTACCGACTTTTCCACCAGGGCGCCAAACACGGGCACCCGCAGCAACAGGCGGTCCATGAACCGCTGAACCTTCTCGTTGCGCTTCCAAGCCTGCAGAAAGAAGTAGGTACCTCCGCCCAGACCACCAAAAATCAACCACCAGTAAGCCACGAAAAACTCACTCATGGCAATCACGGCGAGGGTGGGGGCAGGAAGGTCGGCTCCGAAAGAAGAGAAGACCTCCTTGAAGGCCGGGATCACGAAGATCATGATCACAGCCACCACCACAAAGGCGACCACAATCACCGCTGTGGGGTACATGAGGGCGGATTTCACCTTGCTCTTGATCGCTTCGGTCTTCTCCATGTAGGTGGCCAAGCGGTCGAGCAGGTCTTCCAGAATACCTGCGGCCTCACCCGCTTCGACGAGGTTGCAATACAGGCTGTCGAAGTACAGCGGGTGCTTGCGGAAGGCCCCGCTCAGGGACGTACCCGTTTCCACATTGGTGCGGATGTCGTTGAGCAGCCGCGTGACGCTGGGGTTGGGGTTGCCGCGACCCACAATATCGAAGGCCTGCAGCAGGGGCACACCGGCCTTCATCATGGTGGCCAGCTGGCGCGTGAACACGGCGATGTCCTTCGGGCGGATGGACTTGCCCCGCGCCATGCGGCGCTTCTTGATCTTGCCAGGCACGATACCCTGGCGGCGCAGAGTGGCCTGCACCTGGTTTTCTCCGACTGCACGGGTTTCGCCACGCACCACCTTGCCATTGCGGTCCTTGCCTTCCCACTCGAAGACGAAATCCTTGACTTTGGTTGCCGTGGCCATGCTTCCCTCTTGGTCTGTTTCTGTATGTACCGTTACGCGTCCAGTCTGCCGGCCCAGAGGCCGTCAGGCTCAGTCGTTGGTGCACCCGAGCACTTCTTCCAGAGACGTAATTCCCAGTTTAACCTTTTGTAACCCGGATTCACGCAAGGAGCGCACGCCCTCCTTTCGTGCCTGTTCGGCAATGGCCATGGCGCTGCCGTCTGCAAGGATGATGCGTTGCATGTCTTCAGAGATGGGCATGACCTGATAAATGCCCACGCGCCCCTTGTAGCCGTTGTTGCACGCGTTGCAACCCACCGGTCGGTAGGGCTTCCAGCTGCCATCGAGTTCATCGGGCTTGAAGCCGGCGTCCAGCAGGGCTTGTTGCGGAATGTCCACAACTTCCTTGCACGTCTTGCACAGACGGCGTGCCAAACGCTGCGCGGTGATGAGGTTGACGCTGGACGCAATGTTGAACGGCGCAATGCCCATGTTGAGCATCCGTGTCAGAGTCGTAGGGGCATCGTTGGTATGCAGCGTAGAGAGCACCATGTGGCCTGTCTGGGCGGCTTTGATGGCGATGTCTGCGGTTTCGAGATCCCGGATCTCACCGACCATGATCACGTCCGGGTCCTGCCGCAAGAAAGCCTTGAGCGCCGCTGCAAAGGTCAGCCCCGCCTTTTCGTTGACGTTGACCTGGTTGACGCCGGGCAGGTTGATTTCGGACGGGTCTTCGGCTGTGGAAATGTTCACACCCGGCTGGTTCAAGATGTTCAGGCAGGTGTAGAGCGACACCGTTTTGCCCGAGCCGGTGGGCCCGGTGACCAGTACCATGCCATAGGGCCTGCTGATCGCTTCGAGCAGCTTGGCCTTCTCGTCGGGCTCATAGCCCAGCGCTTCGATACCCATCTGCGCGCTGCTGGGGTCGAGGATACGGATCACGATCTTCTCGCCGAACAGCGTGGGCAGCGTGCTGACTCGGAAGTCAATGACCTTGTCCGGCCCCATCTTGAGCTTCATGCGTCCGTCTTGCGGGATGCGGCGCTCGGAAATGTCGAGTTTTGAGATCACTTTGATGCGCGATGCCAGCTTTTCCTTGATCGCGATAGGTGGGCTGGCAATTTCTCGCAGCTCCCCGTCGATCCGGAACCGGACACGGTACTGGTGCTCATAAGGCTCGAAATGCAGGTCAGATGCACGCATCGAGTAGGCATCCAGCAGCATCTTGTGCAAAAAACGCACGACGGGTGCATCGTCCACCTCGGAAGTGCCGGTGTCTTCGGCTTCGGCAGATGCGACAGCGATCGAGGCTTCATCAAACTCGAACTCTGTACCGATCATCTGGTTGATGGTCTCTCCGGCGGATGCACCCAGAGACTCCACGAGCTTGCTGAGCTTGTCGTACTCGGCAATCACCCAGTCGATACCCAACTGCGTGGCGAACTTGATTTTCTCTGCAGCCTGCTGGTCGGACGGGTCCGCGGTGGCTACGGTGACGCGATTGCTGCGCTTGTTCAGGACCACAATCCGGTACTGGGCGCAGGTTTTGGTGTCGATCACGTCCTTGGGCAGGCGCTGCAAGTCGACCGCGTCCAGATCCACCAAAGGTGCAGAGAACGCCTGCGACATGGTGTGGGCGAGGTCGTTGGACGACACCGCCCCGCTGGCCATGAGCTCCGAGATAAAGCTGCTGCGCTTGCCCTGCGCCTTGCTGTATAGCTCTTGAGCGGTTTGTGGTGCCAGCTTGCCAGCCGATACCAGAGCCCGCGCCAGCCCGGGCAGAGCCATGGTGAAGGTGATGTCTTCTACCTCAGCCATGGCGGTATTGCTCCCGTGCCATGGCGGGAGAGCGCCATTGGTGATCGTGTATATTCCGTCCAGTTTTCATCTTGTTGCGGAAGTTTTGACGCATTTTAGATGCACATGCTGGAGAAATTATGGATTTGCGCAAACTCAAGACTCTGATCGATCTGGTCTCGGAGTCCAATGTCTCGGAACTCGAAATCACCGAAGCAGAAGGTAAGGTCAGGATCGTCAAGACGCCGCCCGCGGCCGTCGTGGCTGCTCCCGCCCCGGTGGTGGCGGTGGCAGCTCCCCCCGCTCCCGCGGCCGTACCGCCAGCTACGGTAGCACCGGCTGCGGTGGTGGATGCGGTGCAGGGGCACGTGGTGAAGTCTCCCATGGTAGGTACTTTTTACCGTGCTTCCAGCCCGGGAGCCAAGCCGTTCGTCGAAGTCGGATCGGCTATCAAAGCGGGGGAAGCTATCTGTATTGTGGAGGCCATGAAGATCCTGAATGAAATCGAATCCGACCATTCGGGTACGGTGACACAGATTCTGGTCGAAAACGGCCAGGCTGTGGAGTATGGACAGCCGCTGTTCGTGGTCGAATGACAGATCGAGGCGACCAACGATGTTCAAAAAAATCCTGATTGCCAACCGTGGAGAGATCGCGTTGCGGGTGCAGCGCGCCTGCCGCGAGATGGGCATCAAGGCGGTGATGGTCTATTCCGAAGCCGACCGCGACGCCAAGTATGTGCGGCTGGCCGACGAAGCCGTCTGTATCGGGCCTGCTGCATCGGGCCTGAGTTACCTGAGTATGCCGGCCATCATCTCCGCGGCCGAAGTGACCGATGCGGAGGCCATCCACCCTGGGTACGGTTTTCTGAGCGAAAACGCTGATTTCGCCGAGCGGGTGGAGAAGAGCGGCTTTGTATTCATCGGGCCAACTCCGGAATCCATCCGGCTGATGGGGGACAAGGTATCGGCCAAGCAGGCCATGATCCGGGCTGGTGTACCCACAGTTCCCGGCTCCGAAGGGGCGCTGCCGGACGACCCAGCCTTCATCAAGCGGACCGCCAAGACCATCGGGTATCCGGTCATCATCAAGGCGGCTGGAGGCGGCGGCGGACGCGGCATGCGCGTGGTGCACACCGAGGCGGCCTTGCTGCACGCGGTGCAGACCACCAAGGCGGAAGCCGCTGCAGCATTCAACAACGCTGCCGTGTACATGGAGAAGTTTCTCCAGAACCCGCGTCACATAGAGATTCAGGTGCTGGCGGACCAGCACCGCAATGCGGTGTACTTGCACGAGCGCGATTGCTCCATGCAGCGGCGCCACCAAAAGGTCATCGAGGAAGCGCCGGCCCCGGGTATTCCTCGTCGTCTCATCGAGAAGATTGGTGAGCGCTGTGCGGCTGCCTGCAAGAAGATGGGTTACCGGGGCGCAGGTACGTTTGAATTCCTCTATGAGAACGGCGAGTTCTATTTCATCGAGATGAACACCCGCGTGCAGGTGGAGCATCCGGTGACCGAGTGGATCACAGGCATCGACATTGTGGCCACGCAGATTGCCGTGGCGGCCGGCGAAAAGCTTCCCTTCAGCCAAAGGCAGGTTCAATTGCGCGGACATGCGATCGAGTGCCGCATCAACGCCGAAGATCCTTACAAGTTCACGCCGTCGCCTGGGCGCATCACTACCTGGCATGCGCCAGGTGGGCCTGGCGTGCGCGTGGATTCGCACGCGTACACCAACTACATGGTGCCACCCAACTACGACTCCATGATCGGTAAGATCATCGTGCACGGTGACACCCGCGAGCAGGCACTGGCGCGTATGCGTACGGCCCTGGCCGAGACGGTGATCGAGGGCATCAAGACCAACATTCCGCTGCACCGTGAGCTCATGGTGGATGCCAATTTCGAGGCTGGCGGCACCAACATCCACTACCTCGAGCAGTGGCTGGAACAGCGTGACCGCTGAAGCGCAGTTGTTCGAGCTTGTGCTGCTCGCACCCGAGGAGCGGGTGGAGGCTCTGAGCGATGCGCTGGAGGCTCTGGAGGCGCTGAGCGTGTCGGTCGAAGACGCCGATGCCCAGACACCGCACGAACAGGCGCTGTTCGGGGAGCCTGACATGCCTGCCCCCAAACCTGGTTGGCAGAGATCCCGGGTGGTCGCTCTGTTTGCCCACGACACCGAGGCCCGCGAGGCATCCACCTTGCTCAGTCTGCAGCCTTTTTTTGAAGGTTGCGAAGTGCTGGGCGTTCAGGCGGTGGCCAGCCAGGATTGGGTGCGCCTGACGCAATCGCAATTCCACCCGGTGCAGATCACACCGAGTTTCTGGATTGTGCCCAGCTGGCACGAGCCGCCTGCAGGTGCCAGCACGGTGATAAGGCTGGACCCTGGACTGGCGTTCGGTACCGGTACCCACCCGACTACGCGCATGTGCCTGCGCTGGACCGCCCAGCGCCTGCTGCAGGGCCAGCGTGTGCTGGATTACGGTTGTGGGTCGGGCATTCTGGCGGTGGGTGCTGCCAAGTTCGGGGCCACCGACGTGATGGCTGTGGATATTGATCCGGCGGCGGTGGAGGCCACCCATATCAACGCTGCGAATAACCACGTGGTGCTGCAAGCCGGGCTACCCGATGTGGTGCATGGCGAGTTTGATGTGGTGCTGGCCAATATTCTGGCCACGCCGCTCAAGGTGCTGGCGCCGCTGCTTTGCGAGCGTGTACGACCAGGCGGCCAACTGGTGTTGGCCGGCATTTTGAGCCGTCAGGCCGAAGAGCTGCAGCAAGCCTACGCACCGTGGCTTGCGCTGGCCGTGACCGACGAAGAAGACGGCTGGATACTGATGACCGCAATGCGGGCTTGACGTACTCAGCCCCCCACGCTGCCAGGGTGCTACTGCAATAATGCCTGCATGAGTTACATCACCCGCTGTCCAGCCTGTGGCACCGCCTTCCGGGTGGTGCCCGACCAGCTCAAGATCTCTGAAGGCTGGGTGCGTTGTGGGAGCTGCCAGGAGGTGTTTGATGCCGGCGCATCGCTCCAGTCCTGGCCGTTGGACGACTTGCCGGCCTCCCAGGAGGTGATGCCGCAGTTGGCCACTGCACCTGAGCTTGTCGCCGATCCTGTGGTGGAGGAGATATCCGCCCCTTCAGCCCCTGAGAGTGTCGGGCGTGGTCCGCTGGCGCCGGACGATGTGGAATTTGAGTTCGACCCAGACTGGATGGATTCGGACGATCCTGGGCGGCACCGAGACCCACCCCCGGAGTCTGTGGCGGTATCGGACGGCTTCCCGCCTTTGTATTCGGATTACCAGACTTCGCCCGAACTGGCAGCCGAGCGCGATCCCGATCCCGATCCCGATCCCGGTCCGGATCCGGAGCCCTCACCCGGGTTGGCCCCGGAGGGGGCATCCGATGAAGCGGCGATGTCGCCGCCAGAATCACTGACTGACCCTGCGCCAGGACCAGCTCCCGTGCATGCGGTCGCCGGAGCAACCACGCCATGGCCTCCTGCTGCATCCCCTGATGACGCGCAGGCAGATCCGGCCGAGTCGCTGTCGTTTGTCCGGCAGGCCGAGCGCCGGGCTTTTTGGCGTCGTCCTGCCGTGCGGGCTACCCAGGGGATGCTGGCGCTGGCTTTGCTGGTGAGCCTGGCGCTGTATTGGGTGGTGGTGGAGCGCGACCGGCTGGCAGCCTCTCAGCCCGCCTGGCAGCCTGCGCTGCAGGCCTTGTGCCGACCGCTGGGCTGTGCGTTGGCGCCGCTGCGGGAGATCGAGTCGGTACTGATCGACAGCACCGCCTTGCGTCGGCGCAGCGAAGGGCGCTATGTGTTCGATGTCACGCTGCGCAACACGGGTCGATGGCCGGTGGCTGTGCCTGCTCTGGAGCTCACGCTCACCGACATTGCCGATCAGGTGCTGGTGCGGCGGGTGTTCCCCGCCAGCGACTGGGTGGGTGACCGCATGGTACTGCCCCCTGGCTCCGATTTGCCGGTGCGGTTGGAGCTCAGTCTGGACGCGCTCGAAGCACGCACCATGACGGGCTACCGCGCGCTGTTGTTCTATCCCTGATCCGATCCCTGTTTTTTCCTTCACCTATCTGCCATGTCCATACTCATTTGCGGTTCTCTGGCCTTCGACACCATCATGGATTTCGAGGGGCGTTTTGCCGAACAGATCCTTCCCGACCAACTCCATATTCTGAACGTATCTTTTCTGGTGCCTGGCTTGCGCCGTGAGTACGGCGGCTGCGCGGGCAATATTGCCTATGGCCTGCGCCAGTTGGGTGCACAGGTACGACCTGTGGCTACATTGGGCAGCGATGGCGCGGAATATCTGGAGCGCCTGAGGCACCTTGGCGTGGATGTGCGGCACGTGTCGGTGGTAGATGACCACTACACCGCGCAGGCCATGATCATGACCGACAAGGACAACAATCAAATCACCGCCTTTCACCCGGGCGCCATGTCACAGGCCCACCGCAACCCGCTGGCAGATACGGGCGATGCGCGGCTGGGCATCATCTCTCCGGATGGGCGCGACGCCATGCTGGAGCATGCCGAGCAATTCCATGCCGCTGGCATACCTTTTGTGTTCGATCCGGGTCAGGGCCTGCCCATGTTTGGCGGCGAAGAACTGCTGCGCTTTGTGGAGCTGGCCGATTGGGCTGCGCTGAACGACTACGAGGCACGCATGCTGAGCGACCGCACGGGGCTGGACTATGCCGCGCTGTCGCACCGCCTGCGCGGGTTGGTGATCACGCTGGCCGATCAGGGCTGTGA
>JAABRN010000496.1 GCA_011390855.1 Hydrogenophaga sp.
ATGTTGGCCAAGACATGATTAGATTCCTTCTACGTAAAAATCAACCCCGGCAGGGTCGGTAAGCGCGCCGTCGAGCTTGAACTGAAAACGCGGGCCAGTGGCTAAATTGTCAATTCGCTGATGCGTCCAAGACCCGGCGCTGCTGTCTTCAATCGTTATGTCCACGCGCTTGATGAATGTGTAAACATTGCCGATTGGCACCCGCACATCTCCGGCAGCAATTCGCCTGTCACCTGTCAGCGTCGAAATGTCCACGCTGTTGATGTATTCAAACTGCAGGGACGCATTTACCTGCCAATCAAACCGGCGAATAACTGGCACAGGCTCGCCGCCCGTGGCTGTGACAGTCAAGCGGACCCGGATGTAGCGCGACGAGAACGAGGCGGCACCAGAGCCGTAAGCGCTCCAGGTCGTACCATCTGCGCTCGTGGCCAACTCCAGCAGCTCGGTTCCGTCTGCGTCAATTGATGCATCAATGGACCCGGCGACCGTGGTGCCTAGGTCTTTGGTGACAACGTAGGTGATGGGGCTTGCCGGGCTTAGATTCCACCGGCTCCACCCGTCCCAGGTTGCCGGTGCCGTTGCCCAGGTGGTCGGGTCGATTGCCTCAAGCACCCCATCAAGAACTTGGCAGTCGGTCTTTGTTCCGGCCCACAGCGGGCCTTCAAAGAACTCGTCGAACACATCACCAGTGCGTCGGGCCGGCAGCGTGATGTTGTCAATCAATGCCGGGCTGAGGTTTCCTGTCGTGTCGCGGCTTCTGCAGAAGAAAGTCCATTCGCCCGCCAGAGGTGCATTCAGCTCTACCGGGGATGCCGTGTAGAACGTGTCCGCGTCTTGCAGCGGCGTCAGCGTTTCCCATGCTGCGCCGGGGTTGTTTCCAGCGGTGTAGCGAATCTCTGCGCCGGCCCAATCCACCGGCTTAGTTGTTGCAACGTAGGCAAAATTAAACTGTCGCGTGCCGTCCGGCTGAGCAAAAACAATAAATTTGTCAAACGCTGGAGGCGGCTCGGTCTTGCCGATGACTGTGTGCGCCTGCTGCCTGGACCAGTCGCTTACAGCCACCGAATTGCGCGTGCGACCTCTGACCAGAATAGGCGCGCCATCGGGCGCACCGACAATGAGCACCTGCTGGTCAACAGGCGATGCGGTGACCGTCTGCCAAGATAGCGTCGAATCAATGCGCGCCCATTGCACCTCTACCGCACCGCCAAAGCGCAGGGTTTGATCGGTGATTGGCGCCCAGGCTACCTGAACGCGGGCAACAATGGTGCCATCAGACTGGCGGATGAGCAGGTCGGTGCCGCTCTCGATTCCTGTGATTGTGGGCGGCTGAATATCCCAGGGTCTTGGAATAGCGGTATTGAGCGCGTATCCGCTGGCAACAAAGGCCGTGTCTGGCTGGTAGATCGCCGCGGCGGTTTCCTTGAGCGTGAGCATGATTAGCCCATCCAACGTCCACTGCCGCTGCACCACCATGAATGTTTTATTGGCCCATCCGTACCGATCAATCGTTAGGCTCACGGTGTCAAAAAGTTCGGCTCGATAGGCGGCCAACTTGAACGGCAATGTGACGGTCAGCGGGTCGCGTGCATCACGCATGGCCACGCCCGCAATATGCTGCGCCTGCTGTGCGTAGAACACAGCTGGCATGTCAAGCTCTTGCGCCAGCTCGGCACCGTCGCGCGTGATTAGCGCCGTGGCCTTCACGGGCGACACTGGCACCTGCTTGTAGTCCTGCGCAGCGTCAAAAATGCGCGGCGTGATGACGTTGAACTTTTCGGCCCGCGCCCGATGCGTGCTGATGCCGATGGCCTGCTGACTCACGCCGCCGTCTGCGCTGCGCTGCACTACGGCCAGATCTGCATCTGTCAGAGACAGCACCGGGGCCGTGTAGGTGCCAGCCATGGTGAAGAACTCGCCCGCTGCGTAAGCCCACTGACCAGCCATCGCCTGCGCCAGGTCATCAATACCGTCTTTTGCCGCCGCGCCGAACGGCAGCACAATACTGGCGCGGTACATTGCCACAGTGCCATCGCCGTAGTCGTGCGCCAGATCACAGGCGTTGGCTGCGGCAACAATGCGCGCATCCTCGGCAGCCGTGACGCTAGAGCGCTTTCCGAAGAATGGGTGCGTGAGCACATGACGCTGCATCAGCGCCGGGTTTTCGGTAAAGGTGGTAAGAGCGGTGCGCGGGTCGTAGCACTTGGCCCCTCTGATGGTCGCAGTGACCAGCGGCAGGCCGCTAGGGAATGCGGTTTCGTCATACCAGAACTCACACACCAGGTAGGCGATCCCGTCCGCCCGGTGTCCTGCCGTCCAGAGTGTCGGGAAGTCGGCTATAACCTGCGCGTCTGCCGCCTGACCTGGTGCGCCAAGGTAGGTTCGGATGCGGGCCTTTGGCGTGTTGACCAGATACTGATAAGTTGTAACCGCGGGAATCGTAAATTCGCCGTTGTCGGTGACTGTAAAAATGGTGCCTGGGATGGCCTCAGGCGGCGCCACCGCGCCGGCCACCGAGCCGCTTTCTGTACGTGTGAGCAGGTAGGGCGCCGTCTGCACATATCCAGAGCCGTCCAGCGTCACTGGCACATCGTTTAACCAGATCTGCTCTACACCATCAATCTCGTGCGCAGCCAGCGCCACGAGCATCACGAATTTTTCTTTGTTGGCCCCGACCGAACCACGGAAGAACACATGCCCGCCCTTGCGCACCCGGCCCAGCACCAGCTCGCGCGGCACTACGGTGCCCGGCACGTTCACCAAGCGGTCCACCTGACTGGCGTTGTACTGATCTCGAGCCTGGCGCTTGGCCTTGCGCTGCTGAGCGCTGCTGTAGGCAACTGACGCGACTAGAAGCGCCGTGCTGACCAGCAGCTGGGTAACTGTGATCTCAAGCGCGAAGGCGGCCAGGGTGATAAATTGAGGCATCTGACTAAACCTTCCAGGCAGCCAGCGCCGCAGTCATTGGCATCGGCTCAAGACCGCGCTCAGCAACAGCAAGCGCCGTGCCCCCGTTACAGACCGCCAGCAACGCCCGACCGTCTTGCTCAAACAACACCACATCGCCCACTGTGGCCATGAGCGGGCTGACCGGGTTTCCGAGAACATCGGTGGCAAGCTGGCGCACACCGCCCACCTCAGCCAACATGCGCGCGGCCTCGGCGGTGGTGGCGTAGGTGCCGCGCAGCCCCTCGGCAAAGTCTTGCCCTGTGATGGCGAGCACCGCGTCAGATGCCCACAGGCAGCAATCGTGCGAACCCCATTCAAACGGGCGGCGCTGGCGCTCGATGCAGAGCAGGGCAAAGCGGGTTTGCCAGGCGGGCAGGCGGCTCATCGCATGAACCATTCACGGGATGGCCACACGACCGGCTGGTCGGCCTGGCTGGTGACGTATTCAAACGCCCTGTCTCCAGGGGAAACCGTCTGCTGATCCACATCGCTGGTGGTCAGCGGGTGGCCGCGCAGCAGATCGACCGCGCTGCTTTCAGCCGTAGCCGTCACAACAGCCGTCTCACCATCTTCAGACAGGCTCATGGTGTCGCCCGTCCCGGTCCACTCTATCGGCGCATCGACAACCTGATACTCAGCGTCAAGGATGGCGGTTCGGATCGTCACCGGCACGCCTTGCCATTCGTCTGCGCTATCCAAAGCAAGCGAAATGGATGACGCGGCCACGCCAGACAGCGTGAACTGCAAGCCCTTGATTTCGCCCGGCGAATCCTCAATGGCGCCAATCTGACCCAAGCCAGCCGCCGCCGTGTAGGTGTTGCCGCCAAATGTGATGTTCATGGTGCTGGTGTTGAGCCGAACAGGAGAGGAAAACGCCAACTCGATCAATTGCACCAGCGCGACGCTGCCCTGAGAAAGAGCCGCCAACACGGGGGCGCCTAGCGACCTCATGCAACCACCTCAGCAAAGTCCATAAACAGCGGATCAGACATGCCCGGCGCGTGTTGAACGCGGGGCGACCCGACCAGCCTAAATGTCGCCGTCGGCTTTGTAAAGGTCACCGTTGATGCGTTGGCAACGGTGACGCGCAAGCGGTTGACAATCGAAACTGCCATGACCCCCCCGACGGAAACAGCATCATTGGCAACCTGCAGCAAAAGGCCGCCCACGCCGAACAGGTCACCCGCGAGCAGGGTTTGACCTGTCGTGGCGTTTAGGTTGATCGTTGAGGCCCCGGCGCTTGCGGCCTGTGCGGTAGGAACTCCGCTCAATGTTCCGCGTGGAACAGGGCGCCCAAAGTGATAAAGCTCGGTCGTGTTCGTTGACCCGCGCATCGCTGCAATAAATGCCTCTATCTTGGAATTGTCATCGCGGCTGACCGGGGCCAACTCCATGCTAAACATCCAGCGATCATTCAGCAAATCTACTACCTGCTCGCTACCGCCAAATGGAGAAGCGTGCACGCGCTGGTTTGTTTGAACTGACGCCATGAATCGCGAAGGCAGAAAAACCCGCCTGTCAGTCGCTACAGGGTAAACAATCAAGCTCATGACAGCGCCCCGCCGTAGCGCATTGACCGACCTATACCGGAGGCAATGCGCTGCTCTGATCCGGCCACTGCCTGGCGCACCATGCTGACGCTGGCCACATCGCCGACCGTGAAGTTCTGTGTAACCATGATTGGCCTACCCCCAGAACCTCCACCAGATCGAGCCGGTGCGGGTTTGGTGTAATCAATAACGCCCTCGTCTGTGTGGAGCATGGCCAAGAATCCCCCCTTGCCGTCCAAGCCGCCAGCCCGAGGACCTTTTGGCGTGTCACCACCGCCGTCAAAGCTGAGCAGCCCCCCGGTGATCGCGCTCAACGCAGAACCGATCAGCGCGCTACCGGCCTTGGCGATTGGCTCGATGAGAGGTTTGAGCACGGTCTTGCCGAACTGTGCTTTGAGTTCCGATAGGAATATGCTGGCCGCATTCTTTCCGTCGCGGAATCCATTAATGATGCCTTCTGTAAGGCTATCCGACAATGACGCCGCGATGGGGTCTTCGCCTTTCCCAGCCGATGGATCAATGCCCAAGAACGACTGCGCTGCTTCTGAATACTTTTCCATGGCCTCGGCGCTGCCCACCAAGCCGTAGCGGCCCTTTTCGTAGGCATCCGCAAGCAAAAGCATAGCGTCACGCTGGGCCCCAATTTTGGCCGTTGGCGTCGCAGCATCCATAGCCTTGAGCTGCGCCTCTAAAGCCTTTGCGGCTTCAAAAGTGGCCTCCTGTGCGGCGTCGTCGTCGCGCAGTTGCTTCAAGCCCAGGAGCAAAGACTTGGCTTTTTCGATCTGCTCTGGGGAGGCTCCGGCAAGCCGCAGATCAAACAGAACCAGCTGTTCCTCGCTCATGCCGAAGGAGGCAATCTCACGGGCAATGCCGCCAATCTTGTCCTCGACTACTTTGGCTGCGCGCTCCGCCTCTTTAGCGATCTTGTCGACGCTGACCTTGACCTTCTTGACGGCGACAGCCAAAGGCGCTGCAATCTTGGTGCCCGTGGTTTCCGCAGCGGCTTCAACCTTGTCGCCTGTCTTGGCCCAAACGGACCCGACCGCAGCGCCAGCGGCTTCCAAGTTGCCGATGAAGTCAGCGGTGGCCTCGCTGCCAATTTGCATGGCTTGGCGAAACTCGCCTTGGAACAGAGCCACCACTTGCGCTGCGACGCCGCCGATGAACTCGCCGATGGACTTGAACACAGCGCCGACCAAGATGCCAGCGGACAGAAGGAACTTGACACCGGTAGCCGCAGCGCGAGCGGCACGGTCCAGCGCCCCGCTATTTTTGGCCGAATCAAACAGTTGCGCGGAGAGGTTAACCAGCGTAGGCAGAAGCTCTGCGGCAATCTTAGTAGTGAGTCCTTGCGCCACCGATCCTAGCCGGGTCACGTTGTCGTTGAATGCCTCTGCGGCCTTGGATGTCTGCGTGTCGAGCACCAGGCCCAACGCGCTAGCCTCCGCTGCCATGTCGGACAACCCCTGCGACCCGCCATTGAGCAGCGGAATGAGCTTTGCTCCGGACTTGCCGAATATGTCTTGCGCTAGCGCCGTCTTGGTCGCGCCGTCCTCGTACTGCGAGAACTTGTCGGCCAACTCTCCCATTAGCTTGTCGGTATTCTTTAGCGATCCGTCAGAGTTCTTGACGCTGATGCCCAGCGCATCGAACGCCTCCGCATATTGCGCCGTCCCGCTGGCGGCCTCCGCTGCCGTGCGCGAGAGTTTCTGCATGGCCGACCCGAACTCGGTGGACTCCACGCCAGAGAGGTTAGCCGCGTATGCCAGTGCTGAGAAGCTCTCGGTTGTCAGGCCAGCAGCCTGGGCCGCCTTGGAGGTGGCGTCTAGCAGGTTAATGCTGCCTTGGACAGCAGCAGCCGATGCCGCTGCAAAACCAAGGAAGGCTGTGCCAATGGCTTTGCCGACCTTGGTGGCCTCGCGCCGAAGCTCGGTCAGGCGCTTTTCTGCGCGCTTTGTGTCGGTCTCGAAAGACCCTGTTTTCATCAGGAGGTCAATGACGATTGATCCAGCGGCCATCGCTTATCCTCCAGGTCGCGCGAAGCCGAAAGCCCGCATGGTGTTGATGTCTGCGTCGGTCATGCCATGCAGCGCTGGGTCTGGCTGCAGCCACTCAAGAAGCTCACGCACGTTGTTGCTATCGCGTGCAATGAGCGCCGCCGGGCGGTGGAATCGGTGGAAGTCATCAAAAGGAAACAGCTCATAAAACGCCCGCCACCGTTCAAACTCCAATTTTGACATGCCTTCGTGCAATTCGCGGACCGTCTTACCGAGGGCCAGCGCCAGCACATGCTCAAACCACTCTACGCCTCGGCGGGTAAGGGCTTTTTTGCGTCTGCCCCAAAGGAGTTCATGTCCAGAACCATCGCGGCCAACTCGTCCGCAAGCTTCGGGGCGATCTTGCCCGCCTGCTCTGCAGTGATCGTTGATCCGCCCTCCGCGTCGCAAAGGGAAAGCGACAGGAGTTTGGCGACAGACTTGGCCCGCACGTCGAGGTCGTCCTGGCGCTCAGCAAGCTGAAACTTGCGGAAGTCGTCCAACCCGACCGGGCGCAAGTAAACCGGGTGAACAGACCCATCGGGCAGCGTGATCTGCCGCTCTACGGGCTTGTCGCTGACAAGGAATGCGTCGTATAGCATCAAGACTTCCAGGTCGGGGTTACAACGCCGGAGCGCTGGAGGGTGAGTGTGCCGCGCACGATCTCGTTAGTTGCCATGTCAATGGTCACGTCCGAAATGTAGGCCGTGAACTCGAACGAGGTGCGGGAGGCAGGAGGCACAATCCCGGCGGTGTAGGTCGGGTCTGCGATGCCGTCGCTCAGGCACACGATCCAGTCGGTGGTGGCGCCACTGTCCTTGAGCGTGAACAAGGCTTGCTGCGACGTTTCGCTAGGCACCATGTTGAATGGAATGGTCACCTGGCCGGGGTTGCCAAGGCCACGTGCATATTGCTTGTCAACGGTGTCGTCAAGGTCAGTGATCTCGATCTGGTCAGCAGCGCCACCAAGGCCGGACACTCCAGTTGGGGCTGCGAGCCGGATAAGCGCGGCGGCACTAACGAAAAATACCTCGGTGCCTTGGGTCTTGACTGTCATTTGAGACTCCTATTGAAAAGGGAAAGGAAATGT
Organism: Hydrogenophaga sp.; assembly: GCA_011390855.1. Lineage (GTDB taxonomy): Bacteria > Pseudomonadota > Gammaproteobacteria > Burkholderiales > Burkholderiaceae_C > Hydrogenophaga. Next base: position 7,629 of record JAABRN010000496.1, read on the forward strand.
TACGAGACGCGGTAGTGCCACCAGTCGAATTGAAGCGCGATGCGGTACAGCGTCGTGCCGGTTTGCTCGCGTTGGTTGACGGGGATTCCAGTCATGTGAGCAAACGGCTCCAACGCATCGCGCACTAGCACGGCTAGGTCCTCGCACTGTGCGTCGTCGTCGGCCCAACAGTCCACTTGGATTATAACATAATCAGTACTTGGAGCGCTAGATAGTTGGTTCTGCGGCAATGCGGACACGAGCGCCCAAGTCAAGTAGGGTTTAGCCGTGCCTTGCGGGGCGGCTCCGTTGCGGTAGATGCGGGCGTCCACAGCCGCGACGACGGCGGAGGAGGCGCGCAGCGTTTGGAAGATCGGGGGCAACAGGCTCATCGACGGGCGCTCCTTGCGAGTTTCTTGACAACGCGATCCAGAGCAATCACAAGCTCGCGCTCGGTGGTGCGGATCGCCTGCTCTGCTTTCGACGCGAATGCGGGACGCAGCCAAGGCTCTGCCGGTTGGCCTTCGGTTCCGTACTCCAGGAAGCGCCCTGTTTGCGCAGCGGACACTGAAACGCCTTTGCGGTTGTAGCTTTTGCGACGAACGCGGATCAGGTAGCGCTCGCCTTTGGTTGCCCCGAGTTTGCGCCCACGAGTCACCACCAGGTTGGCCAGCAGAAGGCCGGTGCTAGCTTCGCCTGCGGTCACGCGCGCGAGGTTCACCGCGGCCTCTTTTTGGATCACAAGCGCGCCCTTGCGCAGAGAGGTTCGGACAGGCCCGCCGCCCTTGCTGACGACCTCGGCAGGCAGGCTCTGCAGGAGTTCTAGGACACCGTCCAGCCCAGTGAGTTTGAATGCGTCGGCCATCAGGTGTCGCACATCAGCGTGAGGTGGCGGCGCAGCGTCGGGTCGGGCAGCACCGCCTTGATCCCGTACAGGGTGCCGTCGTGGTTGACCCGCATCGTCGGGAGGATGCCGGGGGTGTGGCGGATCGTGATGCGGGCGGTGACCTCCGCCTGCTTGGCTGCTGCCGCCACGAACTCGCGCCCGGACAGCGGCACGATGTCTGCTGGCAGACCGGTCAGGAACGCCACCCACTGCTCCTCGGTCGCGCCAGTGGTCGTATTCACGACGGTGACCAGCGACTCGATGGAGACGCGGTGCCAGAGCTTGAATGCGAGCAGGCTCATCAC
>JAABRN010000497.1 GCA_011390855.1 Hydrogenophaga sp.
GGCTGACCTTGCTTGGGGCGGCCCGGCGCAAAGGTCCTCATACCCCCGCGCTCCGCCGCTTGCGCGGGTCGCTGCCCCCCGAGGGGGCTGACCTTGCTTGGGGCGGCCCGGCGCAAAGGTCCTCATACCCCCACGCTCCGCCGCTTGCGCGGCGTGTCCTTACTCGATGGTCAGTCGCTGGGCCACGCTGGCTGACTTCTTTGGCAGCACCAGCTGGAGCACGCCGTTGTCATAGCGGGCCTTGGCGGCGCTGTTGTCAATGTCGGTGGGCATCTGGAAACTGCGCGACACCGAGCCATAGTAGCGCTCGCTGCGCAACAGCTTTTCCCCGTCGGTCTGACGGTCCTGCTGCTTCACTTCGGCGCGCAGGGTCACCACGTTGCCCTCGACGTTGACGTGGATGTCTTCTTTGGCGACACCAGGCACTTCTGCCTCCAGTGTGTAGGCCTGGGGCGTTTCTTTCACATCGACCCGGATCTGGGCGGGCAGGGCGTCGCCGTGAAGGGGTTTGACGTAGAAGGCAGGTGACACGTCTTTGAAAAAATCGTCGAGCAATCCGCGGCGGGCAATCAGGCTGTTCATGGCAAAACTCCTCGTGAAGGGGTGATGAAAGCGGGCGCGGCACGCGCCCTGTGGTACACCAAACATGGCGTCGACCCCAGACAATTTCAAGACCCCTGCGTGGCACCCAGACAATCCGCTCACAAGCCTGTGCAAGATTCTTCAATCCCTTTTGCTGGCTTTGGCCTAAACTGGTTTTTTCAAGAATCCCTGGTTAACAGATCACCATGAATGCACCCACCACCACGGTAGAGACACACCGGCTTCAGCGGACCACCCGCCAGGCCGAGGTGGTCCAGGCGCTCCAGAAGGTCCTGCCGGCCCACGCGCTGCTATGGCACAACGAAGACACCGTGCCCTACGAGTGCGATGGCCTCACGGCCTACCGCGAACGCCCGTTGGTGGTAGCCCTGCCCGAGACAGAGGAACAGGTGGCGGCGGTCCTGAAAACCTGCCACGCGCTGAGCGTGCCGGTGGTGGCCCGGGGAGCGGGCACCGGCCTGTCGGGCGGTGCCATGCCACATGCGATGGGGGTGACGCTGGCACTGGCCAAGTTCAATCGCATCGTACGTATCGACCCGCGCGCAAGAACCGCTCTTGTACAGGCTGGCGTTCGCAATCTCGCCATATCTGAAGCCGCATCGCCTCACGGCCTGTACTACGCACCCGATCCGAGCAGCCAGATCGCCTGCACCATCGGCGGCAATGTGGCCGAGAATTCGGGCGGCGTGCATTGTCTGAAATACGGGTTGACGCTGCACAACGTGCTGCAGGTGCGCGGGTTCACGGTGGAGGGAGAAGCCATCACCTTTGGGGCCGAGGCGCTTGACACACCAGGGCTCGATCTGCTGTCGCTCGTGGTCGGTAGCGAGGGTATGCTGGCCGTGATCACGGAGGTCACCGTCAAGCTGGTTCCCAAGCCGCAGCTGGCGCGCTGCATCATGGCCAGTTTCGATGACGTGCGCAAAGCCGGCGATGCGGTCGCCTCGGTCATCGCCGAAGGCATCATCCCGGCGGGGCTGGAGATGATGGACAAGCCCATGACCGCAGCCGTCGAAGACTTCGTGCATGCGGGCTACGACCTGAACGCCGAAGCCATCCTTCTGTGCGAGAGTGACGGCACGCCCGAAGAAGTGGAAGAAGAAATCGGCCGAATGAGCGCCGTGCTGCGTCGATGTGGCGCCACCGCCATCGCCGTCAGCCGCGACGAAGCCGAACGCCTGCGCTTCTGGAGCGGCAGAAAGAACGCCTTTCCCGCCAGCGGCCGCATCAGCCCCGACTACATGTGCATGGACTCGACCATTCCGCGCAAGCGTTTGGCCGACATCCTGCTGGCCATTGCCGAGATGGAAAAAAAGTACGGACTGCGCTGCGCCAATGTGTTTCATGCGGGCGACGGCAACCTGCACCCCCTGATCCTTTTCGACGCCAATGACGCCGACCAGCTGCATCGCTGCGAGCTGTTTGGCGCCGATATCCTGGAAACCAGCGTGGCCATGGGTGGCACGGTGACCGGAGAGCACGGTGTGGGCGTGGAAAAGCTCAACAGCATGTGTGTGCAGTTCTCAACCGAAGAGAATGCCCAAATGTTCGCTGTGAAGCGTGCTTTTGATACCAACGGTCTACTGAACCCAGGCAAGGTGATCCCCACGTTGCAACGTTGTGCTGAATACGGAAAGATGCTGGTGCGAGGCGGACGGCTTTCGCACCCGGAACTGCCCCGCTTCTGAGGGTCATATTTCACGACTCCATTCGCACCTGGTGAGGTAAAGTGAAGTGAGATGAGTTCACTTCACCCTCCGTCAGACAGCCGTTCTTTGTCCTCAGCCCATGAGGCGAAGCTGTCGGTTCGCGAGCGCGCCTTGCTGGCCGAGGTGGAAGCATTGCGTGCAGAGAACGCCTACCTGCGCGGTCGGTATGCCCAGCACCTGATCGGCTCACCGCTGAACGCCAATGACGCAGCGGCCCATCCCGGTGAGGTGCCACTCCCGCTGTCGCTCGAGACAGCTTTGTCCCAGCAGCACGAAAACACATCCCCAGATCTTGCACAGCTGGAGTACGAGACGGTCTTCTCCGCCCTGTCCACCCTGTTCCCGATCGGTATTTTCCGGATCGATCACACAGGCGTGCTGACCCATGTCGATGAGCAGCTCAAGGCCATCTTCGCGCTGGAGCAGTCCGACTTCCCCCACTTCGGCTGGCTGGAGCGCGTGCACCCGGAAGACAGGTTGAGGGTACGGCAAGCCTGGGAAGTGGCCATCGAACAGGCACAAGAGCGCAACATCGAGTTCCGGATCGTCAAGCCAGACGAATCCGTGACGCACGTCCTGTTGAACAGCGTGCCCCAGAAAGACCACCAGCAACGCCTCACCGGCCAACTGGGCTTCATGCTGGACATCAGCCGCTTGCGTGCCATCGAAGCCGATGCACAAATCAAGGACGAGCTCAACCATCAGATCATCGCCAGCACCATCGACTGCACCAAGGTGCTTGACCTGAATGGGCGCCTTCAGCAGATCACCTCACAAGGTTGTCGACTGATGGAACTGGACGACGCCGAGCAGGTGCGCAACGGTGACTGGACAAGCTGGTGGTCAGGCGAGGGCCACCAGCTCGCGCAGGCGGCGATTGACACTGCGAGCAAGGGCGAGAGTGCCCGGTTCGTGGCCTTCGGCAAGACGTTCAAGGGCACGCCCAAGTGGTGGGACACCATGATCTCACCCATTCGCGATTCGCACGGCAGGCCCGTGATGTTGCTGGCGGTCTCGCGCGACATCACCGAATTGCAACAGCAGCAGGAAGAAATCGGCCGGCTCAATGCAGGGCTCGAATCCCGGGTACAGCAGCGCACAGAAGAACTGGATCAAGCCAACCAGCGCATTCGCCAGACGCTGGAAGAAGCACAGGCGCTGTACAACCAGGCACCATGCGGCTATCACTCGGTGGATCAGAACGGTCTCTATGTGCTCATCAACCAGACCGAGCTGGACTGGTTGGGATACAGCCGCGAAGAGATGATCGGCAAGCGGCATTTCCGCGACCACGTGGCTGCCGAGAACCTGAACCTTGTCAAGGACCGTTTGCGTCGGCTGAAACTGAGGGAGAAGCTGGAAACGGTTGAAATCGACATGATCCGTCGCGATGGCAGCCGTTTCACCGTGCTGCTGAGCAGCACGGCGGTCTACGACGACCAAGGCGTATTCGTTCGCACAAACAACACGCTGGTGGATATCTCTGAGCGCAAGGCCGCCAGCAAGGAACTGGCCGAACAGCGCATCCTGCTGCAGACCATCACCAACAGCGTGCCGGTACAGATCGCTCTCTTCGATCGCAATCTGATCTGCCGCTTTGCAAACGCCAGTTACGCCCGGTGGCTGGAGGGCGACTCACGGCAGCCGGTTGGGCTGCACCTGAGTCAGATCGCTCGCCCGCAGAACTTTGCCGGCGCACAGGAGCAACTGTTGGCGGCTCTGGCGGGACAATCGCAGCGCTTTGAAGGCGACAGGGAGTTCCCGGACGGAACCCGCTTCTATGCCAGCATTGAGTACACACCGTATGTGAATCATGGCGAGGTCCAAGGCATCATCATCCAGATGCTCGATATCTCCGAGCGCAAAGCGTCGGAAGATCAGGTCCGTGGGGTCAACGCCCAACTACAAGACGCACTGACACAGGCACAAACGCTCTACAACCAGGCCCCATGTGGTTACCACTCGCTGGACATCAACGGCACCTTTGTGTCGATCAATGACACCGAACTGGAGTGGTTGGGCTACACCCGCGATGAGGTGGTGGGCAAGCTGGGGTTCAAGGATATTGTTGGCTCAGAGAACCAGTCGCTGCTTGGCAACCGACTGCAGCGGCTGATCGCCGACGGGGTGCTGGAGGCGGCCGAATACGAAATACGAAGACGCGACGGCAGCGTCTTTTCGGCTTTGGTCTCCTCGTCTGTCGTGCGCGACGAGCACGGAGGCTTCCTGCGCAGCAACACCACCGTGGTCAATATCTCCCAGCGCAAAAAGGCCGAAATCGCACTGGAGCAGAACCAGCGGTTCCTGCAAGCGATCACCGACCACGTGCCTGGATTGATTGCCTATGTGGATGCTTCACTTCGGTTCCGCTTTGCGAATGCCGAGCATCTTCATGTGTACGGCATGGATCCCAGACAGATCATGGGCATGCACATGAGCGAGTGTGTGCCTCCCGGCGCGTGGCAGGACATCGAGCCGCGCATCAAGGCGGCGGTGGCCGGCTCGCCACAAAGATTTGAGGCCTGGCGTACCACCGTGACCGGCACACCGATGTACATCAGTGCAGCCTACCTGCCCGACAAACACGCTGGCAAGGTGCAAGGTGTATTCATCCAGATCATCGACATCACCGATCGCAAGCGGGTCGAGGAGCGCGTCAAAGGCCTGAACGATGAACTGGAGATCCGCATCCGGGAACGCTCGGCAGAGTTGCTTGAGAGCGAACAGCGTTTCCGGATGATGGTCGACAACCTGCGCGACTACTGCATCTTCTTCATGGACGCGCAAGGACTCATCACCGACTGGACCGACAGTGCCCAGCGCCTGGAAGGTTACTCGCCGACCGAAATGATGGGCCGCCACTATTCGGTGCTGTTTGACAGCAATTCGCCAGAAGTTGCCCAAAGCCATGCGAGCCAGATGCTCAGGCTCGCGGCATCGAGAGGCCAGCACGAAATCAACAACTGGCATGTGCGCAAGGATGGCTCACGCTATTGGGCGCAGTCGCTGCTGATTGCCTTGCGTGAAGCCAATGGCGAGTTGCGGGGTTTCGCCAAGATCAATCGCGACATGTCGGACGCCAAGCGCCTGGACGACCTGATGCGCAACATCAACGATGAGCTGGAAAACCGCGTGGCTGAGCGAACCGAGCAATTGCTCGCCGCCAACCGGGATCTGGAGTCCTTCTCTTACTCGGTTTCACACGACCTCCGATCTCCGTTGCGCCACATCTCCAGTTTCGTGAGCTTGCTGGAGGAGCACTTGAGCGAGCAGAAGGACGACGTGGCGTCCCGCTACCTGACCACCATTGGCAACTCGGCGCGGCACATGAGCCAGCTCATCGATGGCCTGCTGGCCTTCTCCCGCCTGGGCCGAGCCGCTGTCAATGTCACCCCTGTGGACCTGGCCATGCTGGTTGACACCGTGGTCAGCCATATTGCGCATGACACCGAAGGTCGGATCGTGGACTGGGTGATTGCGCCCGACCTCCCCGTGGTGCAGGGAGACGCGCTGTTGTTGCGAGAAGTCTGGGCCAACTTGCTGGGCAATGCATTCAAGTACTCGAGGCCGCGGGAGCGCGCCGTGATTGAAGTGGGTTGGAGCGTGGACCCTGCGGTCGGCTACACGTTTCATGTGCGAGACAACGGGGTGGGGTTTGATACAAAATACGCACAGAAGCTGTTTGGCGTATTTCAGCGCCTTCATCGCGCGTCAGATTTTGAGGGAACCGGGATTGGGCTGGCTTTGGCGCGCCGCATCGTGGAGCGCCACGGTGGCAGTATCTGGGCCGAGAGCGAGCTCGGAGTGGGCAGCGTTTTTTACTTTTCACTACCTTTTGAAAGTGCGCAGATCCTCGAGTCCACACGGGATTCGGCGTTCGCAGCGTTATGACCATGAACAAGAATGCAGAAGCCATATTGCTGGTCGAAGACAATCCGGACGACGCAGAGCTGACGCGTCTGGCGCTTGCCAGACACGGGCTGGATGGTCGGGTGACGCATGTTTCCGATGGCATGCAGGCGCTCGACTACCTGTACCGGCGAGACGCCTACGCGCAGCGTCCGGGCGGTCATCCCATCCTGGTTTTGCTGGATCTGAAAATGCCTTTGCTCGACGGGATTGGCGTGCTCAAGGAAATCAAGGGCTCCAGCCAGCTGCACAACATTCCCGTGGTGGTGCTCACTTCCTCGACGGAGCCCAGCGACTTGCAGCGCGCCTACGATGCGGGCACGAATGCCTACATCGCCAAACCGACCGAGTTTTCGCAGTTCCTGGGCGCCATGAAACACGTCTGCGAGTTCTGGGTCAACATCAATCAATCTGCGCCGCAGATGCCCGGCGCAGGCACGCGCCCCTCCAGCTTCGGCGAGCTAAGCTGAAGCCCTTCGGCTCTTACCTCAAGACCCTCACCAGGTGTCGATGAAGCGACCCGAGGGCTGTTCAGCCACACGTGCGCCTTGCAAGCCACGTGCGATCCATTGGCGGGTCTGCGCTGGATCGATGACCGCATCGATTTCCAGCGTGGCGGCCATCTGCATGGCTTCGCCGTTGGCCACTTGCTGCGCCAGCAGACGCTGAAACAGGGCCTCGCGCTCTTGCCCTGATGGCAGCGCTTCAAGTTCCTTCCGATAGCCCAGGCGCACGGCACCTTCCAGCCCCATCGCACCACATTCTCCGGTCGGCCAGGCCACGGTAAATACAGGAGCGTGGAAGCCCCCTGCACTCATCCCCATGGCCCCGAGGCCATAGCCCTTGCGCAAGATCACCGCGAACACAGGGACGCGAAGATGCGCCGACACGACGAACAAGCGGCTCACGTGCCGTACCTGGGCCCTGGCCTCGGCGTCCGGGCCGACCATGAAGCCCGGGGTGTCCACAAAGCTCACCACAGGCAAACCGTGGGCATTGCAGAGTTGCAGGAAGCGTGCGGCTTTGTCGGCAGCGTCTGCATCGATGGCGCCCCCCAGGTGCATGGGGTTGTTGGCCAACACACCCACAGGGCGGCCCTCGACGCGTGCCAGTGCGGTGTGGATACCAGCACCGAATCCCGCGCGCAGCACCAGCAGGCTTCCCACGTCGACCGTTCGTTCCAACACGGATAGGCTGTCATACACCCGCAGGCGGTTTTCCGGCACCACATTTCTCAACAGGTTGGTGTCGGGTGACTGCCAGTCTTTGACAGCCCCCTGAAAGAAAGAAAGGTAAAGACGAGCCGCGTCAACGGCCTGCACTTCGTCCTCGACCAGCAAGTCGATCACACCATTGGCATGCTGGACCCCGCTCGGACCGATCTCTTCAGCAAGAAAACGGCCCAACCCCCCACCTTCCACCATGGCCGGCCCGCCCATGCCGATGTTGCTCGACCGGGTGGCGATGATGACATCGCTGCAGCCCAGCAGCGCCGCGTTGCCGGCAAAGCAGCGCCCAGCCGCAATACCCACCACGGGCACTTGCCCGGACAACCGGGCCATGGCAGCGAACGTGCCCACATGCAATCCGGCGACGATGGGCATGTCGGTGTCACCGGGCCTGCCGCCGCCCCCTTCGGCGAACAAGACCACAGGCAAACGCTGCGCAAGCGCAATGCCCAGCAAGCGATCTGTCTTCTGGTGGTTGCGCATGCCCTGCGTGCCTGCCAACACCGTGGCGTCGTAGGCCAGGACCACGGTACGGGCGCGCGCCTCGCCAAAGTCCACCCCATTGACGGACCCGATGCCGGTGACCATGCCATCGGCAGGCGTGTTGGCGATCAGGTCTTCTTCACTGCGGCGGCTGCGCTGCGCCGCCACCGCAAGCGCTCCGTACTCCAGGAAGCTGCCTTCGTCGCAGAGTGCTGCGATGTTTTCCCGCGCGGTGCGCATCCCTTGCGCTCGACGCCGGCTCACCGCAGCAGGGCGCGCGGCATCCTCTGTCAGTGCAAGGCGGTCGCGCAGCCGTTGGAGATCGGCGCGGTGCGCCTGGCCCTTGAGGTCATCCGCTGCGTCGTCCGCCTCCGGCAAGTCAGGCAGCCGTGGCGCGCCAGCCTTCAAAGGCTCACCACTCAACAACAGCTCACCCGAGGCGACGGTATCGCCGACAGCCACATGCAGCTGGGTCACCTGCGTGGCGCGATCCGCCCTCACCTCGTGCTCCATCTTCATGGATTCAAGCACCACCATCAGGGTACCGGCCTGCACCGCATCGCCGGGTTTCACCAGCCATTCAATCACTTGGGCAGACAGGGGGGAGCGCGTGTAGATCATGCGCAAGATTCTGCGTCGGTCCGGCAGGGGCTGGGGTCAATCCCGCGACAGGGCCCGCCTCACGACAGGCAAGCAGGCCCGCATACGACGTCCAGACAG
>JAABRN010000498.1 GCA_011390855.1 Hydrogenophaga sp.
TCAACCAGGCGAATCAAGGACCCAGGAAGTGCTGATAGCTCTGGAGATCCTTCAGGCTCTCGGCCTCAGGGCGTTCGTGCCGAGTGTGACAGCGTGCCCAGGCTGTGGTCGCACCACCAGCACAACCTTCCAGGAACTGGCCAAGCAGATCGACGACTACCTTCGCCGATCCATGCCGCAGTGGCGAGAGCGCTATCCTGGTGTGGAGAACCTCAAGGTGGCCGTGATGGGTTGCATCGTCAATGGACCGGGCGAAAGCAAACATGCGGATCTTGGTATCAGCTTGCCAGGCACCGGGGAAGCGCCATCTGCGCCGGTCTACATTGATGGCGAGAAGGCCATGACCTTGCGGGGCGAAGCGATCGCTCAGGAATTCCAGCAGATTGTTGAAAACTATATCGAGAAAAGGTTTGGCGCCGCGGCCTGATTCTTGAGCGGGACAGGTGCCCAGCTCGATCCGATCGCGAACAGCCAGCAAAAAAAATGGCAGAGAAAATCAGTGCCGTCAAAGGCATGAACGACATAGCGCCTCCTGTGTCTGCGCACTGGGAATGGCTGGAAGAAAAGCTGCGTGTTCTGATGGCGAGATATGGGTATCGCAATCTGCGAACGCCCATTGTTGAGCCCACCGCACTTTTCGTGCGTGGCCTGGGGCAGGTCACCGACATTGTCGAAAAGGAGATGTACTCTTTTGAGGACAGGCTCAACGGTGAACAACTGACCCTCCGCCCTGAAAACACCGCAGGCGTGGTGCGGGCCGCGATTGAGCAAGCCCTGACCTACGACGGAGGCAAGCGGCTCTACTACATGGGCCCTATGTTTCGCCATGAGCGCCCCCAAAGAGGCCGCTACCGCCAGTTCCATCAGTTTGGGGCCGAAGCGCTGGGCTTTGCAGGGCCTGATGTGGATGTCGAGTTGATCGTATTGGCCTGTGACCTCTGGGCTGCACTGGGTTTGAACGGTATTTCCCTGGAAATCAACAGCTTGGGGCAACCCACTGAACGCCAGGCACACCGCGCGGCACTGATCGCCTACCTCGAAGGTCAGGCGGACCGGCTCGACGAGGATGCCCGGCGTCGCCTGCACACCAATCCGCTTCGTATTCTGGACACCAAAAATCCACAGATGCAGGAGCTCGTGAATCAGGCGCCCCGGCTGATGGATTACCTGGGACAGGCGTCACTTGACCATTTCAACCGGCTGCGGGTCTTGCTTGATGCTCACGGCATCGAGTACCGCATCAACCCGCGGCTGGTGCGGGGCATGGACTACTACAACCTGTCGGTGTTCGAGTTTGTCACCACGCAGCTGGGTTCACAAGGAACGGTGTGTGCAGGTGGCCGCTACGACGGGCTGTTTGAACAGATCGGTGGCAAGTCTGTCCCGGCGGTGGGCTGGGCGCTGGGCATGGAACGCGTGCTCGAGTTGCTCAAGGAGCAGGGCAAGCTGCCAGACCAGCCGGTGCCGGATGCGTACGCTGTGGTGCCGGATGCGAGCTCCCTCAGCGTGGTCATGCCTGTGCTCCGCAGCTTGCGTCTTTCTGGCGTCAATGTGCAGATGCACGCCGGCGGCCCAGAGGGAATGGGGAGCATGAAGTCGCAGTTCAAGAAGGCAGATGCAAGCGGCGCTCGCTTTGCCCTGATCTTTGGGCAAGCGGAGCTTGAGCAAGGCGCGGTGGCGGTCAAGGCGCTGAGGGGCATGCGTCCGGAGACAGACCAGGGCGAACCCGTTCAGCAGCTGCTGAAGCCGCTGGCAGAAGTCGAACACTGGGCAGGTGAGCTGAGATGCGACCGCAAGACGCATTGCTGACGGCCCGCGGCGGGAGACATCGGGTCCTATCTCGTGTGTCTTTCACTGCATCGACTGCACCCCCCTACAATCGCTGACTCTCAACCAAGATTCTCATGGCCAAACATCTCGACCTCGAAGAGCAGGAACAACTCGACCAGATCAAACATTTCTGGGCGCAGTATGGCAACGCCATCACCTGGGCGCTCATCGCCGTATTGGGTTCGTTTGCTGCCTGGAATGGATGGAACTATTGGCAGACCAATCAGGCCATCAAGGCTGCGGCGCTCTACGATGAGGTGCAAGGCTCGGCACAAGCCGGGGATGTGGATCGACTCAAAAGAGCACTCGGGGAGATGCAGTCAGGCTACGCCAAAACCAGCTACGCGGGTCAATCGGCACTTCTGGCAGCGCGTTCGTTCCATGACGCTGACCAAAAAGACGCTTCCCGCGAGGCTCTTGAATGGACCGTCACTCATGGCGCCGATCCAGGCTACCAAGCCGTTGCGCGATTGCGTCTGGCCAGTCTGGCCTTGGAACTGGGTGAATTCGAGGCGGCCATGGGTTGGCTGAATACGCCGCTACCGCCCGCTTTTGAACCACTTGCCGCAGATCGCCGAGGCGATGTACTGCTTGCACAAGGCAAGAGCGAAGAAGCGGTGGTGCAATACCAGACAGCCTGGCGGACCATGGCGGAAGCAACAGAATACCGGCGATTGGTTGAAGTCAAGCTCGCCTCCCTGGGCGTGGATGTCCTTACCCAGTCAGGGGAGGTGAACCGTTGAGCACAGAAAATCTCGTCGTGGTCGACCCGCAGAAGTCGCTTCTGACGATCGTTCGGCGCTGCCTGATGGCGAGCGGTGCAGCATTGCTGGTGGCATGCTCTTCCGGACCAGACAAGCCGAAGCCCGAAGCACTTCCCCCTGTGACTGCCTTGATCGGCGTCGAGCAGGCGTGGAGTGCCCAGGTTGGCGATTCGTCGGCATCCGTTGCGCCATACGCCGTGGCCGGTCGTGTGTACGTGGCTTCGTCTGCTGGTACGGTGGCGGCACTTGATGCGGCCACTGGTCAGGACGTCTGGCGAATCAATCTGGGAACTCCGATTGCTGCTGGTATCGGTTCTGATGGGGAAACCGCAGCCGTTGTCACCCGTGGCAATGAACTGGTGGCGATCAACAGCGGCAAGGAAATGTGGCGTGTGCGCTTGCCAGCCCGGACTTTCACAGCGCCCCTGGTGGCTGGAAAAAGGGTGTTTGTGCTGATGGCCGATCGCACGGTAATGGCATTTGATGGCCAGACGGGCATTCGATTGTGGAGCCAGTCTCGCACGGCTGAGCCCCTGGTACTCAGCCAGGGTGGTGTTCTGCTGGCGGTCGGAGACACTCTGGTTGCAGGGTTGTCTGGGCGCCTGGTTGGCTTGAATCCCCTCAACGGTTCGGTCCGCTGGGAGGTTCCTGTCGGCACATCCCGGGGAACCAACGAGGTGGAGCGCCTCGTGGACCTTGTTGGTCCAGCCAGTCGGGTAGGCAACATCGTGTGCGTGCGTGCATACGGTGCGGCCGTGGGCTGTGTGGATACCTTGCGCGGCGCCCCCACGTGGGTCCGTTCGGCGCAAGGCATTGTGGGGGTCCATGGCGACGAAAACAACGTCTTTGGTATCGAGGCCAGCGGCCGGGTGCAGTCCTGGGTGCGAAGCTCTGGCGAGCCAGCATGGAGCTCTGACCGCCTGTTGCATCGCAGCCTGAGCGCGCCCTTGGCAGTGGGACGGGTCGTGGTCGTGGGCGACAGCACCGGAACAGTTCATGTGCTTTCGCGCGAGGATGGCAGCGAAATGAACAGGCTATCAACCGATGGCTCGCCCGTGATGATGGCCCCTATCATGGCCAACAATGTCCTGGTGGTCCAAACCCGCAACGGCGGTGTTTATGCCTGGCGTCCGCAATAGTTGCTGATGTGATTCATTGATTGTCGACGTCCTGAACGAAAGCTGTTTGCCTTGAAACCCGTCATCGCCCTGGTGGGCCGCCCCAACGTGGGTAAGTCCACCCTGTTCAATCGCCTGACGAGTTCGCGCGACGCCATCGTGGCCGATTTTGCCGGGCTCACCCGCGATCGACACTACGGCAACGGCCGGCTGGGCTCGCGCGAATACATAGTTATCGACACTGGTGGTTTCGAACCCGAGGCCAGCGAGGGCATTTACCGGGAGATGGCCAAGCAGACCCGTCAAGCGGTGGCCGAGTCGGATGTGGTGGTTTTCGTGGTGGATGCGCGCGCGGGTATCAGCGCCCAGGATCATGAGATTGCCCACTACCTGCGCAAGTTGGGAAAGCCGACAGTCCTGGCAGCCAACAAGGCCGAGGGCATGACCCAGGGTCTTCAACTTGTGGAATTCTTTGAGCTGGGCCTGGGAGAGGTCTTGCCTGTATCCAGTGCCCATGGGCAGGGCGTTCGTTCCATGCTCGAAATGGCACTGGAGCGCATCCCAGGCTTGCCTCCGGAGGACGAGGATGAGTCCGAGTCCGATCCTGGTGTGATTCGGCTGGCCGTGGCGGGGCGTCCCAATGTGGGCAAATCCACCTTGATCAATGTCTGGTTGGGAGAGGAGCGTCTGGTCGCCTTTGACCTTCCCGGCACGACTCGCGACGCCATTTCGGTCCCTTTCGAGCGAGCTGGCCAGAAGTACGAGTTGATCGACACCGCAGGTATCCGACGCAAAGGTCGTGTCTTCGAAGCCATCGAAAAGTTTTCGGTGGTCAAGACATTGCAAGCCATTGAAAACGCGCATGTGGTGCTGCTGTTGCTGGATGCCACGCAGGGTGTGACCGACCAGGATGCCCATATTGCCGGGTACATTCTGGAGAGCGGCAGAGCAGTGGTGCTCGCCATCAACAAATGGGACGCTGTTGATGCCTATCAGCGTGAGCAGATTGAACGTCAGATCGAAACAAGGCTCGCTTTCCTGAAGTTCGCTTCACTGCATCTGATTTCAGCTCAAAAACGGCAGGGGTTGGGGCCGGTGTGGAAATCCATCACGCAGGCCCGTGCATCCGCGATGCGAAAAATGACCACCCCGGTGCTGACACGTTTGTTGTTGGAGGCTGTCGCTTTCCAGGCGCCTCAACGTTCTGGTATGTTCCGACCCAAAATGCGCTACGCTCATCAAGGTGGCATGAACCCACCCGTGATCGTGATCCATGGCAACTCCCTGGAAAACGTTCCAGACGCTTACAAGCGATTCCTCGAAGGGCGTTTTCGCAAGGCTTTTGACCTGGTCGGTACACCCTTGCGCATTGAATTCAAGACATCCACCAACCCCTACAAGGAATAGCCTTCTGTGGACAGTGCACCACTTGCTGTGTGGTAAGGTCTAACCCCTAACAACACTCTTTGAACACGGAGCATATCGTGAGCAACAACAAAGGCCAACTCTTGCAAGATCCTTTTCTGAACCAGCTGAGGCGCGAGCACGTCCCCGTGTCGATCTATCTGGTCAACGGGATCAAGTTGCAAGGGCAGATAGAGTCATTCGACCAGTACGTGGTGCTGCTGCGAAACACGGTGACGCAAATGGTCTACAAGCACGCCATTTCGACCATCGTGCCAGGGCGACCCATGCAATTCTCTGCGGCGCCAACAGACGAAGCTCCCGCTTCTTGATGCCGCTCCCGAAGCCCGCCGGACCTGATTCCGGCGAATCGGTCACTACGGCAGCTCTTGGACCGACTTGATTCAGGCAGATCCACTTTCAACCTCCGCGCCCCGAGTCATTCTGGTGGGTGTGGATCTGGGCGCCTCGAATTTTGATGGTGACTTGGAGGAGCTGGGGTTGCTGGCCAAAACGGCGGGATACGAAGTTGTCGAGCGCGTCGCTTGCAAGCGACGTGCACCGGATCCGGCATTGTTTGTGGGTTCGGGCAAAGCCGACGAGATCAAAATGCTGGCGCAATCGACGGGCGCTACCGAAGTGCTATTCGATCAAGCCCTCAGCCCAGCCCAGCAGCGGAACCTCGAGCGGCACATGGGCATGCCGGTTAACGATCGCATCCTTCTGATACTGGAGATATTTGCCCAACGGGCCAGGAGCCACGAGGGCAAATTGCAGGTTGAACTGGCTCGGCTTCAATACCTGTCTACTCGTCTGGTCCGCAGGTGGTCGCACCTGGAGCGCCAAAGTGGCGGTATCGGGATGCGGGGAGGCCCCGGCGAAACCCAGATTGAACTTGACCGACGCATGATCGGCGACGCCATCAAGCGGATCAAGGAGCGTCTGGTCAAGGTCAAAAAGCAGCGCGCCACACAGAGACGGCAGCGTGAGCGCCGGGACGCATTCACGATCTCCCTGGTGGGCTACACCAATGCGGGAAAATCGTCTCTTTTCAATGCACTGGTCAAGGCGCGGGCCTACGCCGCAGATCAGCTGTTCGCCACCCTGGATACGACCACGCGGCAGCTCTACCTCGGGGAAGCTGGCCGATCGGTTTCCTTGTCGGATACCGTGGGGTTCATTCGCAACCTGCCGCACGGCCTGGTCGATGCCTTTGCTGCCACGTTGCAGGAATCGATCGACGCCGATTTGCTGTTACATGTGGTCGATGCGTCGAACCCGGCTTACACGGAGCAAATCGCTGCCGTGCAAGGTGTTCTGAAAGATATTGGTGCGGGTGAGGTTCCCCAGATTCTTGTGTTTAACAAGCTGGACGCGATGCACCCTGACTCGCTGCCTTTGGCCCTGCAAGATGAGATGGAACTCGACGGTGTATCCACTGATCGGATCTACGTCAGTGCGTTGAACGGGGAGGGGGTGGGTCGTTTGCGAACGCTGCTTGCGCAGCGGGTGGCGCAATGTTCGGGCACGAATGAAGACAATACCCCGGGGGAGCTCGCCGGTATCGGTGGTGCCCCCTTCTGATTAGGCACAATGTGGTGGTTTTGATTTGAAAGAAGTTGGCAAGACATGGACGTGAATTTGCAACCGCATGACCGCGGGTCGGAAAAAGTGGCTCGCCGTCGTGGCTGGATCCCGCGCCTGGGTGTGTTCAATCTCAACGACCCCAGGTGGGGTCGAGACGACGATTCTTCGCGCAACAGCGGCGATGACAATGATGAACGCCAGCCACAAAGGGATCAGCGTCCCAGAGGGCAGGGACCGAACCAGGGTCCTCCTGATCTGGATGAACTCTGGCGTGACTTCAACCGCAAGCTGGGCGGGCTGCTCGGAAACAAGGGCGGGTCAGGTGGTGGACAAGGCGGCGGCAACGGTGGCGGCGGCCTTCCAGGGTTCAAACCCAACCCCAAAGCGACCGGCATAGGCGTCGGGCTCATCGCTGGTGTGGCGGCCTTGATATGGCTGGGTACCGGATTCTTCATTGTCCAGGAAGCCCAGCAAGCCGTGATCACGCAGTTCGGCAAGTACCACAGCACGGTGGGTGCGGGTTTCAACTGGCGTCTCCCTTACCCCATTCAGCGGCACGAAACAGTCTTCGTGACCCAACTGCGCTCTGTGGACGTCGGTCGCGACAACATCCTTCCTGCCACGGGTTTGCGTGAGTCCTCGATGTTGACGGAAGACGAGAACATCGTCGATATCAAATTCGTTGTTCAATACCGTCTGAATGATGCACGTGCTTTCCTATTCGAAAGCCGAGACCCGGATGCAGCAGTGTTGAAAGCTGCAGAGACCGCTGTTCGCGAAGTGGTCGGAAAAATGAAGATGGATGCCGTGCTTGCAGAAGAGCGAGATCAGATCGCTCCCCGCGTGCGTGCCCTCATGCAAACGATTCTCGACCGCTACAAGGTGGGTATCGACGTAGTGGGTGTGAACCTGCAACAGGGCGGTGTACGACCGCCGGAGCAGGTGCAGGCCGCGTTTGACGATGTGCTGAGAGCGGGTCAGGAACGTGAACGGGCCAAGAACGAAGCCGAAGCCTATGCCAATGACGTGGTCCCACGTGCTCGCGGTGCCGCCTCTCGTCTGACCGAAGAAGCAGAAGGCTATCGCGCCCGCATCGTGGCTCAGGCAGAGGGTGACTCGCAGCGCTTCACATCGGTCTTGAATGAATACCAGAAGGCGCCTCAGGTCACTCGAGAGCGTATGTATGTCGATGCCATGCAGGAGATTTACAGCAATGTCACCAAGGTGCTGGTGGATTCCCAGTCTGGTTCCAATCTGCTTTATCTGCCTCTGGACAAAATCATGCAGATGACAGGCCAAGGACCATCGGCAGTCCAGGGGGCAGCCTCCACAACATCGCCTGCGCCGGCCACCACACCGGCCTCTCGCAGTCTTGACAACGCTGCTCGCTCGCGTGAGCGGGAGAGCCGTTAAATGGATTCGCGCGCACCCGTGACCAAAGAGCAAGCGTTATGAACAAATTGGGTTTTATCCTTACGTCCTTTGTCGTGGCACTCGCGATTGCGAGTTCCATGTTGTTTGTGGTCGATCAACGCCAGTTTGGTGTGGTCTTCCAGCTTGGGCAAATCAAGCAGGTGGTGACCGAGCCGGGCCTGAATTTCAAGCTCCCGCCGCCTTTTCAAAATGTGTCTTACATCGACAAGCGTCTGCTGACGCTTGAAAGCACCGACACCGAGCCCACACTCACTGCAGAGAAGCAGCGCGTGGTGATTGACTGGTACGTGCGCTGGCGTATCAGCGATCCACAGGTCTACATTCGCAATGTGGGAATCAACGAGCGGGCAGGGGCTCTGCAGCTCAACCGGGTGGTTCGCAACTCCTTCCAGCAGGAAGTGAACAAGCGCACCGTGAACGAATTGCTTTCCACGCGCCGTGAAGAACTCATGGCCGATGTCAAACGCGACGTACTGGTTGCCGTGCGTGGCGCAGACCAGCC
>JAABRN010000499.1 GCA_011390855.1 Hydrogenophaga sp.
GACGCCATGTGCAAGAACGAGCCTGAAGCCACCGGCGAACGTGGCGTGATGATCAGCACCGCCAGCGTCGCGGCTTACGACGGCCAGATTGGCCAGGCGGCTTATGCCGCATCCAAAGGCGGCGTGGTGGGCATGACGATGCCCATCGCACGCGACCTTGCCCGCAACGGTATTCGCAACATGACCATCGCACCCGGCATCTTCGGCACACCCATGCTGTTTGGCATGCCGCAGGAAGTACAAGACGCCCTGGCGGCCAGTGTGCCCTTCCCCAGCCGTCTGGGCACACCGGCCGACTACGCCAAGCTGGCCAGGCACATCATTGAAAACGACATGCTCAATGGCGAAGTGATCCGACTGGATGGGGCCATCCGTCTCGCGCCTCGCTGAAACGTGCCCTGACTGGCCCGCTGCTGCCTGCAGCGCCATGAACAAAGCCGGCCCAGGAGCCGGCTTTGTTTTTTTTAGCGCCTCGTCAGCGCTGCCCGTTCACTTGGCCGTGCGCGCCTGGGCCACCGCGTCTTGCACCTCTTTCCAGAGCGACTCCCCCACGTTGGCTGCGATGGAGGTGTTGATGGCACCCAACTTGTCGCGCATGCGGCCTGCTTCAGCGGATGAAAGCTCGTTGACTTCCATGCCCTTGCTGCGCAGGTCTGCCAGGGCCTTGTCGGCTTCGGCACGGGTGTCCTTGCGTTCGAAGTCACGGCTCTTCTTGGCGGCATCCAGCAGCACCTTTTGTTCGTCCTTGCTCAAGCCGTCCCAGTACTTCTTGCTCACCAGCACGATCCAGGGGCTGTAGACGTGGTTGGTGACGGTGAGGTATTTCTGCACCTCATAAAACTTGCTGGAGAGAATGGTGTTGTACGGATTTTCCTGGCCGTCCACTGTCTTGGTCTCCAGCGCGGTGAACAGTTCGGAGAATGGCAGTGGAACGGCGTTGGCACCCAAGGTCTTGAAGCTGTCGATGAAGACGTTGTTTTGCATGACGCGCAGTTTGATGCCGTCCATGTCTTCCAGCTTGGTCACCGCGCGCTTGTTGTTGGTGAGGTTGCGGAAGCCGTTTTCCCAATAGACCAGGCCCACAAGCCCTTTCTCCTGGAGCTTGTCCATCACTTTCTGGCCCACTGGGCCGTCCAGCACGGCGTCGGCTTCCTTGCCGCTATTGAACAGGAAAGGCGTGTCCCAGATGGCCATTTCCTTGGTAATGCCAACCAGCGTGGCGGTGGAGCCCACCATCATTTCCTGCGCGCCGCCAATCAAGGCTTGCTGCATCTGCACATCAGAGCCCAGTGCGGCGGCACCGATGGCGCGGATCTTCATCTTGCCGCCAGAAGCCTTTTCCACTTCCTCGGCGAACACCTTGGTGGCGCGCCCCTGGTTGCTGATTTCGTTCAGACCGTAGCCGAAACGGATGATGCGGTTCTTGATGTCTTGAGCCTGGGCCAGGCCGCTGCCCAGCGTGGCCAGCGCGACAGCGGCGGCGATGGTGAGTTGTCGGATCTTCATGGTTTATCTCCTTGGGGGTGGAATCGGCGTGTGCCGCGAGGGAACGAGAAATGCTGTGCGTCAGAACATCAGCTCGAGAGGCCACAACACGATGGCCGGGAAAAGAATCAACAAGACCAGCATGGCGAAATACACCAGCAGGAAAGGGGTGACGCCCTTGATGACAGGCTCCATGCGCAACCCGCCCACACCGGCCACCACGTTGAGCACCGTACCCACGGGCGGGGTGAGCAGGCCCAGGCAGCCGACGAAGATGAAAACAAAACCGAAGTACACCGGATCGATGCCAGCCTTGGCCGCCAACGGCGCAAGCACCGGGGCCAGGATCAGGATGGTGGGCGTGAGGTCCATGACCATGCCCACCGCCAGCAGGAACAGGCAGACCACGGCCATGAACAGCATGGGGCTCTGCAACAGCGGGCCCATGCTCTGTGCCAGCTGGCTCGGCAGATCGGCCAGGGTGATCATGTAGCTGGCGGCGGTGGCAGCCCCGCAGAGAAACATCACGATGCCGGTGGTACGGGACGCATCCACCAGCACCCGGTAGAGCCGCTGCAGGTTGAGTTCCCGGTAAATCAGTGTGGCCACGAGCAGCGCGTACATGGCGGCAACCACGGCGGCTTCGGTGGGTGTGAAGAAGCCGAACCGAAGACCGCCAATGATGATGACCGGCATCATCAACGCCCACGCACTGCCGCCGAGCACCTTTCGGCGCTCGACCCAGGTGGTCTTCTCTGCCACTGGCAGATCCTTGCCGCGCGCAATGCCGCGCCAGACCAGCACCAGGCCGATGGCCATGATGATCCCCGGCACGATACCGGCCAGAAACAGCTTGCTGATCGACGTGTTGGTGGTCACGCCATAGATCACCATGGGCATCGACGGAGGCACGATGGGCGCGATGATGCCGCCCGAGGCGATCAGGCCCGCGCTGGGCCCGGCCGGGTAGTTTTGCTTGCGCATCATCGGCAGCAGCAGGGTGGCCAGTGCGGCGGTGTCGGCAATTGCCGAACCGCTCATTGACGCCAGCATGAGCGATGCACCGATGACCACATAGCCCAGACCGCCGGGAATATGCCCCACCAGCGAGCGCGCCAAATCGATGATTCGGCGGCTGAGCCCGCCTGCATTCATGAGCTCGCCCGCGAGGATGAAGAACGGCACCGCCAGCAGCGGGAAGCTGTCGAACCCGGCCTGCACATTCTGCGCCAGCAACTGGGCATCGAAGAAGTCCAGGTGCACCATGAGCGCCAGCGCGGTCAGCATCAGTGCGAAAGCGATGGGTACGCCCACCGTCATGGTGGCGAACAACACCAGCAGGAAGATGGCAATCGTCATGATTCCACCCTCCCCGGCTCGCCGGCGTGGTCGCCTGAGCCATCGCCTCGCAAGTCCTGCCAGCTCTGCAACAGCAGCAGCACCGCCATGCACAAACCCATGACCAACGTACCCGCGGCGCCCAGCGCCAGTGGGTAGTTCATGACCGGGCTGAGGCTGTCCATGCCCACCAGCACCTGTTCCCAGGAACCGCGAATGAGGTACCACAGCGCCAGCGCGATAAGCCCGCGAGTGAGCCAGCGCAGCACCGCCGCCTTTGTACCGGTCATGCGTGCTGTCAGCAGATCAAGGCCCAGGTGCTTGCCCTCGCCGAAGGCCAGGGTGGCCGACAGGCACACCAGCCAGACAAACAGCAGACGTGAAAGCTCTTCCGACACGACCCAGCCCGTGCCCCAGAAGTAACGGAGCAGCACGTTGCCGAACACGGCCAGGACCATGCCTGTCATGCACATCGCCATGAGCGCTTCCACCAGATGGCGCAGTGCCTTGGCAAGCGTCATGACAACACCTCCATCGACCCATCCAGCGCACCCGCCCGGACCCAACGCACCACGTCGGCTTCCAGCGTTTCAAGTGGGGCGGTGGCGTCCAGCCTGAGAACGCCGGGTTCCTGGCTAGGGTCTTCCAGCGCTTCAAACTGGCTGGCGACCAGACTCACCGGAAACAGATGGGCGGGGCGCGCCGCCACGCGTTCCCGGGCCTGGTTGGCCGTCAACGCCAGAAACACAAATCGAAGATCGGGCACCGCTTGCCGCAGTTGATCTCGGTAGCGCTGCCTCAGCGCTGAACAGGTCAGCACGCAACCAACCGACTGGCGCGCCTGCAACTCTCTGGCCAGCACATCCAGCCAGGAATGGCGGTCGGTGTCGGTCAGTGGCACACCGTTGCGCATCTTCTGGATGCTCTGTTCCGAATGAAAGTCATCGCCTTCCAGCAACGGGATTCCCAGCGCCTGGGCGCACCGAAAACCAAGGCTGGACTTGCCGCAACCGGCGACGCCCATGATCACCACAAAGGTTTTTTCGGATGACGTGGTCATTATGGTAGCGCTATCCCACTGGTAGAAAAAATCAGGATCCTGATCGGGCAATGCCTGCCTGAAACAGCGGATCCTGTGGAGAATCAGAAAACTTGTGAGCTTGTCTGGATAGCGCTATCCTAAGCAAAACCATCCGCTCAATCATCAGGGAAAACCCTTGGCAACGACAGAACGCAGGCGCCGCCCCAGTGGCCGAATCACTCTTTCCGAAGTGGCCAAAGCGGCCGAAGTCAGTCCCATCACGGCATCGCGCGCCTTGCGGGGTGAACGTGGTGTGGCGGCCGCTCTCGTCGAACGTGTCAAGCAGGCGGCCAAAGAGCTCGGCTACGTACCTGACCCCGCAGCGCGCGCACTGGCGTCTCAACGCAGCTCGCAAGTGCCGGTGCTGGTTCCGCTGTTGTCCAACGCGCTGTTTGTGGACGTCCTGGAGGCTGTACACAGCACGCTCCAGCCACATGGTTTCCAGACCATGATTGGTGTCACCCACTACGACCCCGAACAGGAAGAACAGTTGCTCCGGTCCTACCTGGCGCACCGTCCCGCCGGCTTGCTGCTCACCGGATTCGACCGCACCGATGCCGCCCGGCAGTTGGTCGCAAAAAGTGGCGTGCCCTGTGTGCACCTGATGGAGCTGACCCAGGCCAGCGACATCTATTGCGTGGGGTTCTCGCAGCATGAAGCGGGACATGGGCTGACCAAACATCTGGTGCAACGCGGTCGCAAACGCATTGCCTTCGTGGCCGCCCAGTTAGACCCGCGCACCATGCAGCGCGCCGAGGGCTACCGCGAATGCCTGCGTGAGCACGGGCTCTACGATCCGCGGCTTGAACTGCTCAGCCCTCAGCCGTCGTCCATGCGACTGGGGGGTGAGCTGTTCGAAGAGTTGCTGCGCACGCGTCCAGATGTGGACGCCGTGTTCTTCTGTAACGACGATCTGGCGCAGGGTGGCCTGCTCGCGGCCCTGCGCCTGCACATCGATGTGCCCGAAAAGGTCGCCATCGCGGGCTTCAACGACCTTTCAGGCAGTGACCAGATGGTGCCACCCCTGACCACCGTTCGCACGCCTCGCAGCGCCATTGGCGTGTCCAGCGCGCAAATGCTGCTCAGCCTGATGCGCGGCAAAACGCCGGCTCGCAACTCCATCGATCTCGGCTTTGAACTGATGGTGCGCGCGAGCACTTGACGCCCATTGCATGGGCAATTTCTGAAACTCCACCCACCCAACCCGCGCAGATCCCTTCCGTCCTCACGACAAGCAACGCTTGCAAACGGCGTCGCCCCCAGGTTGAAGGGCGAAAGGGTGTTGGCGACCTGCCCGTGAATCCACCAGGAATCAGCCCTCGCCAGCGCCTCCAAGAACAAACAAGCGATCACCCACAACTGGTTACACCCCGGTAGCGGAGAGCGCACATGCGCTTCACACACGTGATCGACAATCTCAACCCATGCATCAGACATTTTTCATGCGGGTGGCGTTTGTGCTCGCATTTGCCCCCATCGCATTGTGTTTCACAGCGCAGCCTGCACATGCGGCCACTTTTGAACTGCCTCCGCTGGACCGCATCGTCAGTTACACGCCAAAGCTCCCACTGCAGGTGTTCACCGCCGATGGCGTGGAGATTGCCCAGTTCGGCACCGAGCGGCGGGTGTATGTTCCCCTGTCACAAACACCGCAGCTGCTGAAGGATGCGGTACTGGCTGTTGAAGACTCACGCTTTTATGAGCATTCGGGCATCGACCCGAAGGGCATGGCCCGCGCAGCCGTGGCCATGATCACCGGAGGCCGAAAGCAAGGCGCCTCCACCATCACGCAGCAACTTGTGCGCACCATGCTGCTCACACGCGAGCTGTCGGCCGAACGCAAGGCCAAGGAAATCTTGCTGGCGCTGCGACTGGAGCAGGTCATTTCCAAAGACCGCATCCTGGAGATTTATCTCAACGAGATTTTTCTGGGTCAGCGCGCGTACGGTTTTGCCGCCGCCGCCCAGACCTACTTCGGCAAACCCCTGGACAAGCTCACACTGGCAGAGACCGCGATGCTGGCCGGAATGCCCCAGAACCCTTATTACGCCAACCCGGTCGCCAACTTTGATCGCGCGGCGAAGCGTCAGCGCGTGGTGCTGGAGCGCATGCGATCGGTGGGCGCCATCAGCGACACCCAGTTGGCCACTGCCAAGGCCGACAAGATTCAATTGCGGACCCGGGGTCCGCGCAGTGTGAACGCTGCTCACGTCGCCGAAATGGCCAGGCGGGTGGTGGTGGACAGATTCGGAACCGAGGCCTATTCGGCGGGCATCAAGGTGACCACGTCGCTGCGGTCGGCCGATCAGCGCGCCGCTCACGATGCACTGCAGCGTGGCGTGCTCGCGCATGATCGCCGCGGCGCATGGCGCGGGCCCGAGGCTTTCGAAGCGATCTCAGGCAGTGGCGCCGACCTGGAACGCGCAGCGGCCGAGGCTTTGAAAGACCATCGCGATGACGAAGTTTTGCGAGTGGGCATTGTGCTGGCCGCGTCGCCCAAGGAAGTGAAGGTGCAACTGGCCAGTGGCGAACAAGTCCGCCTTCTGGGTGAAGGATTGCGCTGGGCGCAGCGTGGACTCGATGCCAATGCCAAGGCGCCCCTGAAACTGACACGGGGCTCGGTGGTCCGGGTCACGAAAACGGGGAAAGACTGGTCCGTTGCTCAATGGCCGGAAGTGGAGGCGGCGCTGGTGGCCATGGACACCCAAACCGGCCGGGTCCGCGCCCTGGTGGGCGGTTTTGACTTTTCTCGGCAGCCCTTCAATCACGTGACCCAGAGCTGGCGTCAACCAGGGTCTGCCTTCAAGCCCCTGCTCTACTCCGCAGCGCTAGAAGCCCGCGTGATGCCTGGCACATTGATCGACGACCTGCCGTTCACTGCCCCGAACGGCTGGAGCCCGGTCAACAGCAACCGGGAATTTGCCGGCCCCATCACCATGCGCACTGCGCTGGAAAAATCAAGCAACCTTGCCAGCGTGCGCATGTTGCAGCATGTGGGCACACAGCGCGCCCGCGACTGGACCACCCGTTTCGGCATGGACGCCGAACGCCATCCGAACGACCTCACGCTGGCCCTGGGTACCGGCAGCACCACGCCCATCCAGATGGTGCAGGCCTATGCCACACTGGCCAACGGGGGTTGGCGTGTGAATCCTGTGGTGGTGGAAAAAATCACCGATGCCCACGGCAAGGTGTTGTTCGAGGCGCCCTCGCCCGAAGCGCAGACAGAAGACAACCGGGCCATTCCGGCGCGCAATGCGTACGTGACAAACAGCCTGCTCAACGAGGTCGTGCGCACGGGCACCGCAGCACGAGCACAGGCCCTGCTCAAACGCAGCGACATCTATGGCAAGACGGGCACCACCAACGACGTGCACGACGCCTGGTTCGCAGGCCACCACCCCTCGCTGGCCGCTGTGGTCTGGATGGGCCACAGCCAGCCGCGCAGCCTGGGCAACAGAGAGTCAGGCGGCCGGGCGGCGCTGCCCATCTGGATCGACTACATGGCCGCTGCGCTCAAGGATGTACCGAACAAATCGCTGGGTGCACCACCTGCCGGTCTGGTGCGTGAAGGCGAAGACTGGCTCTACAGCGAATGGCGCGATGGCGGCTGGGTGGCTCACATTTCGGATCCAGCCAACGTGCAGTACGCGCCACCGCCAGGCTTCTTCTGGAACCTTCGCAGTCTGCCCAGCGAAGCGCCAAGCATGTTTCCCTTCGACTCACGGCCCTGACAAAGGCCAGGGTGCTTCGACGCCGAATAGGCAAAAAAACACCGGCCATGTGCCGGTGTTTTTGTGAATGGCTGACGATGCCGGTTCACTGAGCGCAGATTCGCGCCTTGGCCTCTGCGTATTCCTTCTTGAACCTGGCGACCAGGTCGGCCGCCGGGACCACTTCACGGATCGCGCCAATGCCCTGACCGCAACCCCAGATGTCTTTCCAGGCCTTGGCGGCGTTTGCCCCTTCACCCGTGCCGAAGTTCATCTTGCTCGGATCGCTCTGCGGCAGATTGTCCGGGTCCATGCCGGCATTCTGGATGCTGCCTTTGAGGTAGTTGCCATGGATGCCGGTGTAGAAGTTGCTGTAGACGATGTCGTCCGAGTTCGACTTGGTGATCATCTCCTTGTAACCATCCACTGCACGGGCCTCTTCGGTGGCAATGAAGGCAGAGCCGATGTAGGCAAAGTCGGCGCCCATGGCCTGCGCCGCCAAAATGGCACCCCCAGACGAAATGGACCCCG
Organism: Hydrogenophaga sp.; assembly: GCA_011390855.1. Lineage (GTDB taxonomy): Bacteria > Pseudomonadota > Gammaproteobacteria > Burkholderiales > Burkholderiaceae_C > Hydrogenophaga. Next base: position 8,149 of record JAABRN010000499.1, read on the forward strand.
ACAAAGCCACTGGGCCACCAAACCACTCGCGAATTTCCTGGATCATGGCAAACGGACTCTTCACGCTCGCGTGACCACCTGCACCCGCAGCCACCGGGATCAAACCGTCGGCACCTTTTTCGATTGCCTTGTGCGCAAACACGTTGTTGATCACGTCATGAAGCACCACGCCGCCCCAGCTGTGCACACCCTGGTTCACATCTTCGCGGGCGCCCAGACTGGTGATGACGATGGGCACCTTGTACTTGGCGCACAGGGCCATGTCCTGCTCCAGCCGGTCATTGCTCTTGTGCACGATCTGGTTGATGGCGAAAGGGGCTGCCTTGTTGTCCGGATTGGCGGCATCATGTGCGGCCAGCGCCTCGGTGATTTCGGCCAGCCACTCGTCCAGCTGCGAAGCTGGCCGGGCATTCAATG
>JAABRN010000500.1 GCA_011390855.1 Hydrogenophaga sp.
CCCACAAGCGATCAACAAAACCCGGCGCCGGCCCTGGCAATTCGCTGTCGGGCGCTGGGCGCCCCATCACACCCGCCATGTAAGGCCGATGGTCGGCCGTGGTGCCCAGCAACACCAGATGACTCAAGCGCTGCGGCACATCACGCGCCAGCTGCTGCGCGATATAGCCCCCCATCGACCAGCCCACCACCGCCACACGAGACAGGCCCCAGGCGTCGAGCACATGCAAGGCATCACTGGTCAATGCATCCAGTGTGTAGGGCGGACGCGACGGG
>JAABRN010000501.1 GCA_011390855.1 Hydrogenophaga sp.
CAAACGAGCGACCGGTGTCGTGATGGTCGTAGCGGATCACACGACAACCGCCCTTCACCAGCCCCTGCACAAACCCCGGCGGCCAGACCAGCCCCGGGTTCATCGCCCCCATGATCAGCAACACCGGAAGGCCATCGAGCGGGCCAGCGGCCTCGCTCCAGAGCAAGCCCTCACCCGGTACGCTCACGGTGCGGTTTTCCCAGGTCAAAGAATCGATATGGTCGGTCATGCCGTGTTTGTACCAGCACCATGCAAAAGACCCGCGCGGAGCGGGCCTGATGAAGGGGAGAGGAGCGAGGAAGAAAAACGCAGACGCCTCCGGCGCGAAGTGCCTTGATTCCAGGGGCAGCAAGGGACGGCGCCGCCGGCCCAAGATGCCGTCCCCCTTCCCAGCGCCGAAGGCGCGCCAGAGAAGGGGGGAAGCCGCGTCAGCGGCGCAGGGGGGAGATCACTGCTTCACGGCTTCGACCTGCAGCACCAAGCGAACATTCTTCGGAAAACCCCAGTCCACGCCGTAGTTCACACCAAAGGCCGTGCGGTCGATGGTGGCTTCGAAGTCGCCGCCGCAGACTTCCCGCTTGAGCATGGGGCTCTCGAAGCAGTTGAACTGGTTGGCTTTCAGGGTCACCGGCTGGGTTTTGCCCAACAGGGTGAGCTGGCCGCTGACTTCGCTGACCTTGTCACCGTTGAAGCTGAACTTGTCGGACACGAAACGTGCCTTGGGATGCGCTGCGGCGTTGAGGATGTCGGCGCTGGTGAGATGCTTGTCGAAAGCGGGCGTGCCGGTGTTCACCGAAGCCACGTCAAAGCTGATGTCGACTTTGCCGGTCTTGGCCGCGCGGTCGAATTGAACCGTGCCTTCTTTCTTGTCAAAGCGACCGCGGTTCATGCTGGCGCCGAAATGGCCAATCTCGAAAGTGGCGAAGGTGTGGGTCGGGTCGATCGCGTAGTCGGCTGCGTGAACGCCGGTGGACAGGGTGGCGGCAGCAGCAGCTGCCAGCAGGGTCAGGGATTTGCGCATGAAGAGAACTCCTAGGGTCGGGTTGTATGGAGGAACAGGGGAAAAACGGATCAGAGCTTGGGCACGCCGGTCAGCGCGATCTTGAACTTCACTTGCACTTCATCGGCCACCATGGAAGTGTCGGACCACTCCTTTTCGCCGATGCGGAAAGTCAGTCGCCGGATCGGGAAGGCACCAGTAGCGGTGGTGGTGGCACCGTTCTGCGCCAGCGTCACAGGCACGACCACGTCGCTGCTCACGCCTTTGATGGACATCTTGCCGGCGACCTCGAACCTGGTGGTGTCGATGCGCTTGATGCTGCTGGAGGTGAAAGTCGCCTTGGGGAAGGCAGCAATGTTGAACCAGGTGGCCTTGGGCAGCTCGGCGTTGACTTCGCGGCCAACGTCGGCGCTGCCTGTGTCAACCGTGAACACGATGCTGCTGGTCGCCAGCTTGGCCGGGTCGAAGGCCACTTGGGCGGTGAAGGTCTTGAATGTGCCCTCCACTGGCACGCCCATCTGGCGGCTCACAAACTGGATTTCGCTCTGGGCAGGCACCAGCTGCTGCTGGGCCTGTATGGTCAGCGGCAAAAGACTGGCGCCCGCCACGGCGGCGGTGAGCAGGGCACGGGTAGAGAAATGCATGGGGCTTCTTTCGAAAAGAGAATCTGGAAATCTGCCGGGGCTCAACGTTTGCCCCAGGCCATCCGGCCGAGCAATCCGTCGCGGTCGATGAAATGGTGCTTGAGCGCGCCAGCCACATGCAGCAGCACCAGTCCCGCCATGGCAAAGGCGGCGTACTTGTGGAGTGGCTTGAGCACGTCTGCAAGGTCTGGACTCACCGGCACGAAGTCGGGAAGAGGCAGCACACCAAACACCACAATGGGGAATCCCGCCGCGGAACTGAAGGCCCAGCCCAGCAATGGCACCGCAAAGAACAAGGCGTACAGCCCACCGTGGGTGGCGTGGTGGGCCCAGCGTTGCCAAGCAGGCATGCCTTTTTCAATGGCCGCAGGCAGCGCAGGAGGACGATGGGTCAACCGCCACATCAGACGGACGAACGAGAGTGTGAGCACCGATATGCCAGCCCACTTGTGCCAGTTGTAGAACTGCAGCTTCTGGGGCGAGAAAGGCAGACCCTCCATGTACAGCCCCAGCACAAACATCCCCACCAACGCCAAGGCAAGCAGCCAGTGCAAGGCCACAGACAAGGGGTGATAACGGGGAGAGGCATTCGTTGACATGGGCGCAGTGTAGAGAGGGCAAAGCCCCTGAACGGTGAAAGGGCTTGAAGCCTCTATTCAAAAAAATCGAATGAACTAAGCCGTTCAGTTCGAATCCGGTCTGCACTGGCGCTGCCATCTTCCGCTCCTACAATGGGTCGCATGTCTGTCATGCCCGCTTCCCAGTTGCTGTCGCTCTACCCCGCGATGGGGTCGTTGGCTGGCCTGCTCCCCAGCCTGCCCGTGATGCGCTGTCCAGCCGGCACACCGCTGTTTCGCGAGAACGAAGTCTGCCAGGGCTTCCCTCTGGTGATGGAGGGTGAGGTGCGGGTTTCGCGCAGCGCAGCCAACGGCCGCGAGCTGGAACTCTACCGGGTGCAGCCGGGTGAAATGTGCCTGGTCTCATCGGCGGGCCTGTTTGCTGATCAACTGCTCAGCGCACGCGGCGTGACGACCCTGGAAACCGCTCTGGTGCTGCTGCCGCCAAAGGACTTCCAGACCGGCATGGCCGACCCGGTGTTTCGCGGCTACGTGCTGGGGCTGTTCGCCCAGCGCATGACCGATCTCACCTCGCTCATCGAGGCCGTGGCCTTTCAACGCCTGGACAGCCGCCTCGCCGCTGCCCTGCTGGGCCATGGTCCGCAACGCCTCACCACCCACCAGGCCCTGGCAGACGAACTGGGCACGGTGCGCGAGATCGTCACCCGGTTGCTGCACCGCTTCGAGCGCGATGGCCTGATCGAGCTCTCGCGCGAGTGCATCACCGTGCGCAACAGCGCCGCCCTGCGGGAACTCGCGGCCCTGCAGCCTCGCTGAACGAGGCACCAGCTTCGCGCTCAGCCAGGGGGGTGTCGATTGGTGACCTCGGTCACAGACCTGGCGATCGATGCGCGCTCCAATGGAGACACCACACACCGTGTGGGCCATTCCGGCATCGCCGGAATGCATCTCAGACAACGGAGCATTCTCATGACCAAAAACGTCGGCGGTATCGACCGCATCCTGCGCATCACCATCGGCATCGCCCTGATTGCCGCAGCCGCCACCGGCACGCTGGGACTGTGGGCCTATGTGGGCGTGGTGCCTTTGCTCACCGGCCTGATGGGCTGGTGCCCCCCCTATGCGCTCCTGGGGTTCAATACCTGCTCGATGAAAAAATAGGTCCTCAAGGCCGTTGACCGGCCTGCCTGTTCGTCGGCCGGACGCACCGTGCGAAAGCGCATGGTACCGGTGCCCGGCATGTCATCGGCGCGACTGTGGAACCAGCCGCGCGAGACCTACAGTGGCCACAGAGCACAGATTCTGGCCACAGCAGGAGACAACCCGATGGCAAACAAGTCCCCCCATTCGCAGCGGGGTCGGTCGACGATGCTCGTCGATCGACGCAGGCTGCTGGGCGCAGGCGCCGCCTTGGCAGCGTTTGGCCTGCCCACACTTGCGCACAGCCAGAGCGGCCCCATCCGCATCGGCCAGAGCGCGCCCCTGAGCGGACCCGTGGCAGGCGCCTTCCAGGGCCCACTGGCCGGGCAGAAGCTGGCCTTTGATACCGCGAACCAGCGAGGCGGCATTGGGGGACGCCCGGTGGAGCTGGTGCTGCTGGATGACGGCTACGACACCGCGCGCATGGTGGAAAACGTGAAGCTGCTGGTGGAGCGCGACAAGGTGGTCGCACTCACTGGCCTGGGCAGCACCGCCGGTGTTGCCGCCGTATTGCCTTACCTGGCGCAGACGCGCATGCCCCTTGTGGGTAGCTGGACCGGCGCCCACGTGCTGCGGCTGCGCCCACACCCCACCTTCTTCACCTCACAGGCCAGCTTCAAGGACGAGGTCGAACACTCGCTGCGCACGCTGGCCACCATCCACATGGACACGGTGGGCGTGGCCTACCAGGACAATGCTTTTGGCGAACTGATGATGCCAGTGGTGGAAGGCGCAGCGAAGGAACTGGGCGTGAACCTGGTGGCCCGAGCGCCACTGGCGGTCGACGGCAGCAACGCAGCCGAAGCCGCCAAGACCCTGGCAGCCGCCAAACCGAAGGCGGTGCTGATGATTGCGGTCGGGCCTTCGGTGGCGGGTTTTGTGATCGCTGCCAAGACCAGCCTGAACGTGCCTGTGTACACACTCTCTGTGGCGGCCAGTTCGGTCGCACCCCTGGGCACAGAAGCGCGCGGCCTGGCCATGACGCAGATCGTGCCTTCACCCTGGCGCAAGGTCGATGCCATGGCGCGAGAATTCAACGAACTGGCCGAAGCCGCCAATGTGGCGGTGAACTACAGCAGCTATGGCGGCTACCTGGGTGCGCAGTTTGTGCTTGAAGCACTTCGGCGGGCCGGCCCAAGAATCACCCCCGACGGCATCATCCAGGCCATCCAGGGCATCCGCAACTGGTCACTTGGTGGCAATATGCTGACCTTCGGTCCTGATCGTCACCATGGCAGCGCCTGGGCCGAGATCACCATCGTCGACGCCAACGGCCGCTTCAGGCGCTGAGCGCAACTGTCCTAACGCAAACCTTTCGAAGACCCTGCCATGCACATCCCGTCACTCAAGGAAATCGTCAGCGCCGAAGAATGGGCGCTGCGCTGCGACCTGGCCGCCTGCTACCGCCTGGTGGCCGCCTATGGCTGGAGCGATCTGGTCTTCACCCACATCAGCGCCAAACTGCCTGAGAACGTCACCGGTGGCGAGCACCAGTTCCTCATCAACCCCTACGGCCTGATGTTCGACGAGATCACCGCGAGCAGCCTGGTCAAGGTCGACATGGCCTGCAACAAGCTGCACGACTCGCCTTTCCCGGTGAACCCGGCCGGCTTCGTGATCCACAGCGCGGTGCACGAAGCCCGGCCAGAAGCCGGCTGCGTGCTGCACACCCACACCCGTGCCGGCGTGGGCGTGAGCGCGCAGAAGGCCGGCATTCTGCCCATCAGCCAGCAAAGCACCTTCGTGCTGTCTTCGCTGGCGTACCACGACTACGAAGGCGTGGCCTTCCGCCCCGAGGAAAAGCCGCGCCTGCAGGCCGATCTGGGCCAAGCCAATTACCTGGTGCTGCGCAACCACGGCCTGCTCACCGTGGGCCGCACCATTGCCGATGCGTTTCTCTCCATGTACACCTTCGAGAACACCTGCCGCATCCAGATCGACGCGCTCGCTGGCGGCACCGAACTCACGCAGGTGGACCCGAAGATATTGAATGGCATGGCCGACGTGATGCGCGTGGCCACCGCTGGCCAGGGCGCGCAACTGGCGTGGCCGGCACTGCTGCGCAAGGTGGAAAAGCTGGGGGCTGGCTACGCCAGTTGACACCGCCCTGCGCCGCGTACTCTGAGCTCCCCCCTGCGCCGCTGACGCGGCTTCCCCCCTCTCTGGCGCGCCTTCAGCGCTTGGAGGGGGGACGGCATCTTGGGCCGGCGGAGCCGTCCCTTGCTGCCCCCGGAGTGAAGGCCTTTCGCGCCGGAGATCCTGCGCCACTGATGCACTTGCATCTGGCGCGGCTTCGAGCAGGGGTGATCAATCCTCTCACGCCATGATCAGCATTCCGTTCGGGCTGAGCCTGTCGAAGCCATCGCCAACCCTCTACCTTTTGCCCTTGACACCTCTTCAACCCGGAACACCCGCCCATGGGTTCACCGGGGCGAATCTTCCACGAACGATGTCATGCCTTCCAGCACGGTGCGCAGGCGGATGAGTTCGCGTGAACCATCGAGGCGACTGGACCATGAAGCCAGTCGATCGATGCGGCGCAGGCGGGGAAGCAGCGGCTTCAGGAAAGACCGAAGGCTTTGTGATTCAGGCGCGTCAGGCTTGGCGAGCAACCAGGCGTCGCGGTAGGCGTTCAAGACGTCCTGCACCGCCAGCGGACCCAGTGGTTCCAGAAAGCGGGCCAGAGAAAACACCAGTTGCAAGGCGTCGTAACGCTGCACCGTTTCCAGCGGCAGCCCCGGGTACAGACGCTCCTCAAAATCGATGCGCGCAAATCGGTGGCCATTCCAGGTCAGGTTGCGCGCCTGCGCGCCCCCGTGCCAGTGGCCTCGGGCGTGAAAACCTGCCAGGTCGGCACTGGCCGCACACATCAGCGGCAACCGGTCAGCGTCGGGGATGCGGTGCAGCAGGTGCTCCAGCGTCGTACCCACGTCACCGGTGACCATGGCATCGCCATCAAAAGCCACCACTGGCGGCACATGCTCACCCGCCGCACCCAACGCGAGCAAGCGCTCATGCTCGTAAGCCAGCAACGCCTTGCCGTCGGTCTGTCTCACAGCGCGCCATGGCACGGCCACGCCGACAAAATGCGCGAACAGGTAGACCCCCAGCGATTTGGCGGCGCTGCGCAAGGGCCGTTCGGCGGTTTTGGTCCAGGTCTTGTTGGGGGTCGGCGTGCTCAAGGTTCGCGATTATCCAGAAAAGCGGTGGCGTCCCTTTCTGTCTTCACGCCAGCCACGCCTGAGAACGGGAAACGGACTCCCCCTTCGGAGACGGCGCTGGGCCGCCTAATCTCGCTGCGCAAGGGGACTGCCTGGATTGCATTCCGCACGCTTGATCTGCAGGAACTGATCGCAGAAGGTCTCTCCCACCGCCTCACGCAGCGCCACATCGGCCTGAAGCCCATCCAGCGCGGCAGACAGGTCATGCGGCAAGCGCGGTGGCATGGGTCCGCCGCTCGCATGGCGCAGGTACAGATCATCTTCGCAGGGAGAAGGTGCTGAAAGTGCCCCGTCAATGCCCGCCAGTCCTGCCGCCAGCGTGGCTGCCAGCGCGGCATACACATTGCACGACGCATCGGGCAGGCGCCATTCGATGCGCCCATCCACGCTGCGAACCAGACAGGTGCGGTTGTTGTCGCCCGCGGCCTTCCACACCGGCGACCACGTGGTGCCGGACGCGCTCTGGCTCACAGCCAGGCGTTGGTAGCTGCTGACCAGCGGTGCGCAAATTGCAGAGAGTGCGTCGGCGTGGTGCAGCAAGCCGGAGGCGAAGCGCTGCCCGGTCTCGCTCAGGCCCATGGAGCCGGTGGGGTCTGCCATGAGTGCGTGGCCGTCCCGGTCGGTCAGGCTCAGGTGAAAATGCAGGCCGCTGCCTGGCGCGTGGGCAAAGGGCTTGGGCTGGGTGGAGAAGTGCAGACCATGCTGATGTGCCACCGTCTGTGCGGTCAGCTTGAAGAGCTGGTAGCGGTCGGCTGCGGCCAGGGCTTCGTCGAAACGGTAGTTGATTTCGTACTGGCCGTTGGCGTCCTCGTGGTCCATTTGCTGCAACTGGAAGCCCAGCGCGCTGAGGTGCTGGCGCATGCTGTCCAGGAAACCGAAGTTGCGGGTGATCGCGTCCAGATCATAGGAAGGCTTGTCCAGCCGGTCCAGCTCATCTCCCACCACCCACTGGCCGTCGCTTGCGCGCTTGAGCAGAAAGAACTCGGGCTCGATGCCCACCCACAGCGTCCACCCGCGCTCGGCCAGACGACGCAACTGGCGCTTGAGCACCTGGCGCGAACAAGTGTCCAGCGGCTGGCCGCCGGCGAAACCGTCACACACCGCATGCGCCACACCGGACAGCAGCGGCCAGGGTCGCAATGTTTCGGGCAATACGCGACCCATGTATTCACTGCGCGGACCCATGCGCGGCAAGCCGGTGCCCCAGATGCTGGGGCCGGAAAAGCCTGCGCCCAAAGTCACCGCGTCCGGCAGGCACGCCAGCGGTATCAGCTTGCCCTTGGGCACCCCGTGAAGGTCGGTGAAGGTGGTCATCACCGTGTGGATGCCTTGATCGCCCAAGGCACGCAGGGTGTGGTCCAGACTGTGTTCGGTCATGTGGTCTCCTGCTGCAGGGGGATCCTTGAAGGCCGGGATTTCCATTGATGTCGCTCGACGATGGTGAGGCGAACCGAGCCGGGCAAAAGGTCAGCAAGCGGCGTGAATGGCAGCGGATAAACTAAATACTTCCGTATTCATTCAGGGCGGTTTCATGACGACGAACC
>JAABRN010000515.1 GCA_011390855.1 Hydrogenophaga sp.
CTACAAGGGGGTGACGCGAAGCGGCGCGGGGGTGGGCCAAAGCGTCCGGCGCGAAATGCCTCCATCCAGAGATACCGAGGAACCGGCTTTGCCGGGCCTCTGGTATCGCCCCCCTCAGGGGGGTGACGCCGAAGGCGGCGCGGGGGGGAGTCAGGCCTGCTGCGCGGGGGGGGGTCAATAACTCCTGCCATCCCGATAAGAACCGTGTGTCCGGGCTTGCAGCGGTGAGACCTTGTTGATCGCGAGCATGGTGCGGCTGACCTGGGCATGCGTGATGGCCAGACCCAGGGCGTCAGCGGCGTCTTTACCGGGCAGGCCTGGCAGCTTCAACAGTCGCTTGACCATTTCCTGTACCTGCGGCTTGGCGGCTTTGCCATAGCCCACCACCGCCTTCTTGAGTTGCAGCGCGGTGTATTCGGCCACTGGCAGGTTGTTGGCCACCAGGGCGGTCAGGCAGGCGCCGCGCGCCTGGCCCAGCAAGAGCGTGGCCTGTGGGTTGACGTTCACGAACACGATCTCGCAGGCCGACACTTCCGGCTGGTAGCGCGTCACCACCTCGGAAATGCCATCGAACAACACTTTCAGGCGAGCCGGCAACAAGGCGCCGTCCTTCGGGCTGGTCTGTATGGTGCCGCTGGCCACATAGTGCAGCTGGGCGCCATCGGTGTCGATCACGCCGAATCCGGTGCATTGCAGGCCAGGGTCGATGCCGAGAATTCGCATGGGGTCAGAGGCTGAGGGTTTTGCGGGCGTGTCCGAGCAAAGCGCCCAAACGCACCCAATCAAGGCGCAAAGCACAGCCATAGCTTGGGCTATGGCGCGCATTTGCAACGCCGAGTGGGTGCGTTTGGGCGTGGTGAGCGGGCATGAGTGAAAGACTCTCAGCCTCTTAAAGCTCGAAGGTCCAGCGCACCGAATGAAAGAACACGGGTGCTGCGAAGCACAGCGCGTCCACGCGGTCCAGCAGGCCGCTGGCCCCCGTGATGGAGCGCCCGGCAGAACCCCAATGGGTCACGCCCCGGTCGCGCTTGATGGCTTTCATGACCAGGTGCCCCAGGGAGCCTGCCACGCAGGCCACCAGGGCCATGCCCATGGCGGCCAGTGGTTTGAAGGGCGTGAAGCCGGCCAGTGCCGCGCCAAGCAGCCCTCCTGCGAGCAGACCGATGCCCCAGGTGCTCCAGCTAAAGGTCTTGCTGATGGCGGGTGCTGCCGGTGTGCCCTGGCGCCGTGCCGCCACGTGCTGCACCAGCATGCAGGTCTGCACCACGAGCACCAGAAACAACACCAGGAAGGCATTCTTGCCCTCGAAGCGGGGGAAGTCCAGCAGCATCAGCGCCGGCACGTGGCTCATGCCGTAAACGCACACCATGATGCCCCATTGCAGCTTGGCATTGCGCTCCAGGAACCGTTCGGGATCGTTGCCAAGCGCGCTCACCACCGGGATCGCCAGGAACACGTACACCGGCACGAACACGGTGAAGAGATTGAAGTGCTGGGCCCAGACCAGACCGTACTGCATCGGCAGCACCAGAAAAAACGCCATCACCAGACTGCGGTGGTCGCCGCGGCGAGTGGGAGACAGGCTGATGAACTCGCGCAGGATCAGGAACGACACCAGGCCGAAAAGCAGAATGGCCACGCCATCACCCGCCGCCCAGGCCACCCAGAAAACCACCATCATCAACCAGGTGCTCCGCAGCAAGGCCTGGTTGTCGCGCCGCTGGTAGAGGCGGTCTTCGCTCATGGAGGATGAGGCGCGGCGCTCGCGCAGCGAAAGCAGCACGCCTGTGGCGCTGGCCAGCATCAGCAGACCGAACAACACGACGAACAGCAGGCTCACCTGCTGTTCCGACGTCAAACCGCGCAGAAAGCTGCCCATCAGACCTCCCGCAGTGCCATGACCGAGGCCCGGGCGCGCACCAGAAAGGCCGATCGATCTTCGTCTGCCTCCAGCCGAACCGGCTCGCCAAAGGTCACCGAACACAGCACCGGTACCGGCACCACTTCGCCTTTGGGCATCACCCGCTGCACATTGTGGATCCACGCGGGCACCAGCACCACATCGGGAAACCGTTGGGCAAGGTTGTATATGCCCGACTTGAAAGGTTGAGGGTCCTCAGCAAAGCCCCGTGTGCCTTCAGGAAACAGAATCAGCGAGTCCCCGCTTTCCAGGGCGCTGATCAGAGGCTGCAACGGATCTTCGTCGCCCTTGCGCTCGCGCTCCACATACACCGCATTGAACACCTCGGTCGTGATCCAGCGCTTGAAGCGCGAACCTGTCCAGTAGTCTTTTGCGGCAATGGGCCGGGTGATGCTGCGCAACTCCAGCGGCAATGCCGCCCAGATCAGCACCAGATCGGCATGGCTCTGGTGGTTCGCGAAATAAATCCGCTGCTCCGCCTTGGGCGGGCAACCATGCCAGCGCGCCTGAGCACCTGTGAGCAGCCGCACCAGACCCAGCAGGAACATGCTCATGACGCCTGCCCCGAATTTCATAGGGGATTCCCGGTAGGGAGCGACTCGACGTGGAGGAAGACCAGCGAGCGCAGGAGTGCCAAATCCAGAGAGACCGAGGAACGGGCTTTGCCCGGCTCAAGAACGTATTCACGGGTTCCGCGATCCCACGGAACCCGTGAATACGTTCTCAAGTGTCGTCCCCCTGGGGGGAAGCCGCATGGCGGCGCAGGGGGGCGCATGTCCATTGGGGTCATGGAATCCTTACCGCGCCCATCCGCGCAACGATCGTCGACGTGCGGCCAGCCAGATAAGCCGAACCCTGCCGGGTTTCAAAAAATTTGGGTGATGGCAGCATGACCGCCAGCCGCGCGGCCTCGCGTGCACTGAGCTTGCTGGCGGGCTTCTTGAAGTAGCGCTGAGCCGCCGCTTCGGCGCCAAAGACACCTTCGCCCCACTCCACGCTGTTGAGGTAGATCTCCAGAATCCTTTCTTTGCTCAAAAAAGTCTCCAGCATCAGTGCCAGCACCAGTTCCTGGCCTTTGCGCAGCATCTGCCGTTCGCCAGAAAGCAGCAGGTTCTTAGCCAGTTGCTGGGTAATGGTCGACCCGCCGATGACCCTGGGGGCGCGGGGCGACGCGTTTTTTCGTTGAGCAGCCTGTTGCTGGCGGCGGGCGTTCTTCTGCCACGCCGATTCGATGGCCGACCAATCGACCCCACCATGGTCCAGAAAACCGGCGTCTTCAGACGCGATCACCGCGCGCTTCAGGTTCGGGCTGATCTGGTCCCCGTCGACCCAACTTTGGGACCAGCGCCACTTTTTCTTGTCATCGCTCAAGCTTGCCGTGCCGATGCGCCAGCCTTCGGAGCGCATGAAAGCGGTGCTCTGCGGGTCGATGGCGACCATGAGGACGATACGCAACGCGAAAAACAGCTGCAGTGCCACGCCGGCTAGCAGCACCCACATCAACCAGCGCAGAACCGGTTTCACGCCCTCGCGCTCACTGGCTGGACATCTGGGTTCTCAGCGTTTCGTCACGGGTGAAACGAAAACGGGAGACCACGACGATCTGATCGGCCTGACGGCGCATGGCGTCGTTGAAGCGGCCAAAAGCCAGGCTGCGCACGATCGCTTCCGCCCTGCGGTCCAGGGTGCTGTTGCCCGAGCCCTGCACCACCTCGGTGTCCAGCACATCGCCGGTGTGATTGACCGTGATGACCATGGTCAGCTCACCGTAGAGTTTGCGGCCGGCGGCCACCGGAAAATTGGTGGTGCCACGGTCCTCGATCTTGCGACGCAACTCGTCATAGTAGATGGCGTAAACCTCTTCACGCGTGGCTGGGCTGATGTAGCGCTTCTTGGGGCGCGCATTTTCTTCACTGATGCGTTTTTCGATCTCGGCCAGGATCTTGACGAGCGCACGGCGCTTTTGCTCACGTTCGATCGACTCCTGACTTGTGTTGACGGCTTGCAGGTCGGGCGGGGGCATGCTGGCGAGCTGCTTGCGGACCTGGGCGAGGATCTGGTTCTGCTGCTGCTTGAGTGCTTCGATGCGCCGTTCGTCTTCGTCGGGGTTGTCGCCCAGGCGGGCCACCGCCGAAGGTGGTAGTGGTGACGTGGCCCGGCCGCGCTCGGCATCACCGCCACCTGCCAGTGAGGCCTGTGCAATGGCCGTGGCTTTTTCGGGCCGCTCATCGCTGCGCGCGTTGACCAGAATCACCTCCAGTGGCGTGTCCTGGAACACCCGGTTGAAGCCTTCCGGATTCACAAAACGCACGGTCAGTAACGCGGCATGCACCGCGAGTGACACCGCCAGTGCCACTTGCAGCGTGCTGAGTTGCTTCAGGAACGTCAACGCGGTTTTCACAAAGCCATTATCCGCAAGCTGAGAGGGTCTTCACTCAATGTCCGTCGCCGACGGGCGGTGATACAGGAGCGTTTGCCGTTGCGGCCTCTTCGGCATCTGTTTCGTCCAGGCTGATCGCCAGTGCCAGCGGGGTAGCCAGTCCTTCATCGTCGCCGTCGGAATCGTCACTGGCAGCGCCATCCAGTGCATCCACTGGCAAGTCCAGACGTTCGATCACGGTGCCCGCCACTTCCAGCGAAATCTCATCGATGTTCCCCAGACGAACCCGCACGTGTGCGCCGCGCGGCAGGTTCTCTGTGCCCATGGCCGGTAACACCAGTGGCAGGCTGTCTGCGCGAACCAGGTTGTCGCGAAACAGCGTGGCCGTGATTTCGCTTTGGTCGTTCTGCTGCAAATATTTCAGCGTCCAGTAGCGTTCCATGCCGTTCTGGAAAGCGTTGTAGGCTGCGTAGGCGGCGTCGAAACCACTGATGATGGAAAACAGGTTGGCGTCTTTGGGCTTGAAGGGCGCAGCCAGCGCAGCGGTACGGCCGTGTCTGGCGCAGGCAATGATCTGCCACTGGTTGACGAGATCGACATACCTGCGAAGGGGTGAGGTGCTCCAGGCATAGCTTTTCACGCCGATGCCGGCATGCGGCTGGGCCTTGGTACCCATGCGGACCTTCACGCCTGGCATCAGACTGGCCTGGCTTCTGTAAATGCCCGGCACACCACATTCGGCCAACCAGTTGCCCCAGGTGCTGTTGGCAAGGATCATGGCTTCGGCCACCATCAGGTCCAGGGGTGCGCCGCGCTTGCGTGTGCCGATCTGCACGCGCTCATCGCCTTTGGGTTCGTCGCCGCTCACGCCTTCAAGGCGGAAGGTGTAGTCGGGCCGGTTGAAATTCTCTGGTTTGCCGCGCACTACCTCTCGCTGCGCCTTGAGGTGGCGAGCCAGTCGGAACAGGAAGGCCAGGGTCGTTTGCAAGGCGGCAATCTCGGCCGGTGGAGCGTCTGTGGTCGCTTCACCCGTCAACCAGGCTTCGGTGATCACCTCGTCGAGCTGGTCGTGACGCAGGTTCAGCGCAATCGGCACCCGCTCCAGCGCGGTGCGGCTTTCGCGAACCTCCAGTGTGGCTTCGTCCAGCGTCACGTACAGCGACACCGCCGGACAATCCCGTCCGGCCATCAGCGTGTAGGCCTGCACCACGTCATCGGGCAGCATGGTGATCTTGTGCCCGGGCATGTACACCGTCGACAGACGCGACCGGGCCACCTGATCGATGGCGCTCTCGGGCAGCACGGCCAATCCCGGCGCGGCGATGTGAATGCCCAGCGTCACTGAGCCGCTGCCCAGGCCCTGCAGCGACAGGGCGTCGTCGATCTCGGTGGTGTGCGAGTCGTCGATGGAGAACGCCTGGACGTTGGCCAGCGGCAGCTCATCGGCAATGGCGGGTGCCTGCAGGCTAGGGAAACCAGTACCTTTGGGGAACTGGTCGAACAGAAAGCGTTGCCAGTGGAACTGGTAGGCGCTTTCAATCGCGCCCGCGTTGTGCAGCAGGACCAGCGGCGCGGTGTGGGTGCTGCGTGCCGCGTCGACCACAGCTTTGTACTCTGGCGCGTTCTTGTCGGGTTTGAAGAGAATCTTGTAAAGCTGCTGGCGAACCGGTTCGGGGCATGTGCCTGCTGCGAGCTCGCCGGCCCAGGTCTCGACCTGTGCCTGCACTTGCTTCTTCTTCTCGATGGCGGCCAGCGCCTGGGCGACGATTTCGGGCGCTGCCTTTTTGTAGCGACCTTTGCCCGCACGGCGGAAATAGTGAGGAGCACCTTGCAGGCAGAGCAGGGCGGCAACCTGCTCGGATGTGCCCGCGCTGGCACTGAAGTACTCGCGCGCCAGATCCGCGAAACCAAATTCGTCTTCAGGGGCGAACTCAAACGCCAGCTCCAGCTCCATGCTTTCAGCCAGTGTGCTGGCTGCTGCCATCAACTGGGTCGGCGCAGGCTTCTCAAATCGGAGCAACGCGTTGGCGGTCTTGACCTTGACCCGCTTGCCTGAATCCAACTCGACTTGCAGGGAACTTTCTGCTTCAGAGAGCAGACGGCCGGTCAGAAGTTTGCCGGCCTCGTCGAACAGAATATGCATCGCGAGATTGTCCCACGAGGGAGTGACTATCCGCGACGCGGCGCAATTCAGGCCTCGGGTGCAGCTTCATCAGACTGCTGCCCCGGGCGCAGCAAGTCCAGGAATTCGAACAGGGCGTCGATGTGATCGTCGAAGTCGCTGAGGGCATGGTCACTTCCTTCAATCAAGCGGATGGCACCGCCCGCACAGAAGGCCCGCATTTCCTCCCAGTCCAGCACCTCGTCGCCCTTGGCGATGAGCGCAAACTGCGGTGCAGGCGTGTTCGGCTGTTGTTGAGCCAGGCTATGGATGTCGGCTTCAAGAGCAATCAGCTCGTCGATGTAGTCCGGCTGAAAGAAGAACCGCTCTTCAGGGTTCTGCCAGGTGGTTTGTTCGCCGATGTGCCGTGCCAGGTCGCGTGCGGGGAAAGCAGCCGGGTTGAGCAGCGCGGCCCGGCAAGCGGTTTGCAGGGCAAACCAGCGCGCATAAAAGCCGCCCAGCGAGGAACCCACCACCGCTGTGGTCTGGACGGGCCAGGCCGCGGTCCCCTCCATCACCATTGCCATGGCCTCCTTCGGCGAAGGGGGCAATTGGGGGCACCACCAGACCACGCCAGGGTGCTCGCTTTGAACCCGATCGGCCACTCTGCTCGCCTTCATGGAGCGGGGCGACGACCGAAAACCGTGGAGGTAGAGCAGGTGCGTGGTAAATGGAGTGGTGGGATTCATCGAGCAAAGGATAATGGCAGCCCATGGCCGCCGTATTCGACAAACCTTCGCTGTTTCAGCGCATTGCACCGATTTTTCAGGGCTTTGACGTGCCGTTGGTGCTGGGCGTGCTGATCATGGCTGGTGTCGGGCTGGTCACGATGTATTCGGTTGGCTTCGACCATGGTGAACGTTTTGCCGCGCACGGGCGCAACATGTTGATTGCACTGGGTGTGCTGTTCCTGGTGGCCCAGGTGCCTCCTCAGCGCCTGATGTCACTGGCGATCCCGCTGTATCTGGTCGGACTGGCTCTTCTGGTGGGCGTGGAGCTGTTTGGCCTCGAGCGCAAGGGTGCACAACGATGGCTCAATGTGGGCGTTGTGATTCAGCCCAGCGAACTCTTGAAGATTGCCATGCCACTGATGCTGGCCTGGTGGTTCCAGCGCCGCGAAGGCCAGCTCAAGCCCATCGACTTTCTCGTCGCGTTCGTCCTGCTTGGTGTTCCAGCCGCGTTGATTCTGAAGCAGCCAGACCTGGGTACGGCGCTGCTGGTGGTGGCGTCGGGCATCTTCGTGATTTTCTTCGCTGGCCTGAGCTGGAAGCTGATCCTTCCCCCCGTTTTGCTTGCGGTGGGGGGTGTGGTGACGCTGATCCTCATGGAAGAGCAGTGGTGCGCGCCTGGCGTTGACTGGAAGGTTTTGCGTGAATACCAGCGCATCCGCGTCTGCACGCTGCTGGACCCTTTCCAGGACCCGCTGGGCAAGGGTTTTCACATCATCCAGGGCATGATTGCCATTGGTTCTGGCGGTGTTTGGGGAAAGGGTTTCATGCAGGGCACCCAAACCCACCTGGAATTCATTCCTGAGCGCACGACCGACTTCATCTACGCTGCATTTTCAGAAGAATTCGGCTTGCTGGGCACATTGGGTCTCATGACCGGGTTCATCTTTCTGATCGTGCGAGGCTTGATGATCGCTCTGGATGCGCCCACGCTGTTCACCCGTTTGCTGGCAGGGGCGCTCACCCTCAACATCTTTGTTTATGCCTTCGTCAACATGGGGATGGTCAGCGGCATTCTGCCTGTGGTGGGTGTGCCATTGCCGTTCATCAGCTACGGTGGTACGGCCATGGTCACACTCGGTGTGGGCCTGGGCATGCTGATGTCCATCGCCCGGTTCAAGCGGCTGATGCAAACGTAAAGAGAGAAGAGCATGAGCCTCCAGAGACCCCGTGTGGCCGTGATCGGCGCGGGCAACATGGGCGGCGCCATGGTGGGCCGGCTCTTCGACCTATCCTGGCCCGTGGTGGCTTGTGACCTTGATCCGGTGCGTGAGCGGCAGGCCTTGCAGGCTGGCGCAAAAGTGGTCGACAGCCCTTGCGAAGCTGCAGCGTGGCTGGATGACGGGGGCGTGCTGATCGTCTGTGTGGTCGATGGCCTGCAGGCCAATGCGGTCCTTTTTGGTCCAAATGGCGCAGTGAGCGCCATGCGACTGGGCCATACGGTGTTGATGTGCCCGACCCTTGCGCCGGAGGATGTGGAGGCGATGGCCATCCAGCTCGAAGCCAAAGGCATTGCGTGCATTGACGCTCCCATGTCAGGCGGCCCGGCCCGGGCCCGCGACGGCAGCATGAGCCTCATGGTCGCTGGCAGGGACGTTGTGTTGAGACAGCACCAGTCCTTGTTCGACGCGTTGTCTTCACGGGTATTTCGCATCAGCGAGCGGGTGGGTGATGCAGCGCGCACCAAGCTGGTCAACAATCTGCTGGCAGGTATCAATCTGGTGGGCGCGGCAGAAGCATTGGCGATGGCCGAGCACATGGGCCTGGATGCCTCACTGACCCTGGACGTGATCGAGCAGTCCAGCGGACAAAGCTGGATCGGCTCCGACCGCATGCGCCGGGCCATTGCCGGTGATCTGGCCCCCAGAGCGCATGTGACGCTGTTGGAGAAAGACACCCGTCTGGCGGTGCAGGCTGCGCACCATGCCGGTTTCGATGGGCCGCTGGGACAAATGGCAGCGGGGGTGTTTGCCCAGGTACGTGCTGCGGGTCTCGGGGATCTGGATGATGCCGCTCTGCTTCAGTGGTTGCGTCAGTCCGCGAAGGACTCGCCAGAACCCTGACCAGAGTCCACATGCGCCCTTCGTCGCTCAGAAAACCATGCCAGCCATGCGCGATGGCCGTCCTTCTTACAATGGGCGGATGATTGCACGCGAACCCACCCTTGCCCGCCTTGCCACCGCTCAGAGCGCCTTGCTCGACCCCTTTGGCCTGACGCCGTCACATCTGCAGCGAGCCCTGGGGGAGATCATGTCCCATGGTGTGGACGACGCCGATCTCTATTTCCAGACCACACGCAGCGAAGGCTGGAGCCTGGAGGAAGGTATCGTCAAGACCGGTAGCTTCAGCATCGACCAGGGTGTGGGCGTGCGCGCGGTCAGCGGCGAAAAAACCGCATTTGCCTACTCCGACGATTTGTCCTGGGACTCGCTGATCGACGCGGCGCACACCGTGCGCACCATCTCCGCGCAAGGGCAGGGTCGCAAGGTGCGCGTGCCGGCGGTCAAAGTGTCGAAGTCGCGTTCGCTCTATCCTGGCCTGGATCCGATCGGCACCATGGACAGCACCGCCAAGGTCGCCCTGCTGGAAAAGGTCGAGCGTCTCGCCAAGGCGAAAGATCCCCGTGTGGTGCAAGTGATGGCTGGTCTGGCAGCCGAGCACGATGTGGTGCTGGTGGCCAGGGCCGATGGCACCATGGCTGCCGATGTGCGTCCGCTGATCCGTCTGTCGGTCACGGTGATCGCAGAACAGAAGGGCCGTCGCGAAGTCGGCTCGTCAGGTGGCGGTGGTCGGTTCGGGCTGGCTTATTTTGACGATGCCATGGTGCAGTCCTATGTGGACGAAGCGGTGGCCAATGCGCTCACCAACCTCGATGCGAGGCCTGCGCCGGCCGGTGAAATGGTGGTGGTGCTGGGGTCCGGCTGGCCAGGCATCTTGTTGCACGAGGCTGTGGGACATGGACTTGAAGGCGACTTCAACCGCAAGGGTTCCAGCGCTTTCGCTGGCCGAATCGGTCAGCGCGTGGCTGCCAAAGGCGTGACCGTGCTCGACGATGGCACCATCGCCGACCGGCGCGGCTCGCTCAACGTGGACGACGAAGGGCACACATCGCAGAAAAATGTGCTGATTGAGGATGGCATTCTGCGTGGCTACATTCAGGACGCGATGAACGCACGCCTGATGGGCGTCAAGCCGACTGGCAACGGTCGCCGTGAGAGCTATGCCCATGTGCCCATGCCACGCATGACCAACACCTACATGCTTGGTGGTGACAAGGCTCCCGAAGAAATCGTGGCCAGCATCAAGAAGGGGCTCTACGCCACCAACTTTGGCGGTGGCCAGGTCGACATCACATCGGGGAAGTTCGTATTCTCTGCCAGCCAGGCCTATTGGGTGGAAAACGGCAAGATCCAGTATCCGGTCAAAGGCGCCACGCTGGTGGGCAACGGCCCCGATTCACTCACCCGTGTGAGCATGATCGGCAACGACATGCGCCTGGACAGCGGTGTGGGCACCTGCGGGAAAGAGGGGCAGAGCGTGCCGGTGGGCGTGGGGCAGCCTACCTTGCGCATCGATGGTCTTACGGTTGGCGGAACAGCCTGACTGGGTCCACCCCCCTGCGCCGTTGACGCGGCTTCCACCCTCTCTGGCGCGCAGGACGGGTTGTTCTCTCCCGAACCGCGCTTCGCGCGTCACGCTTTTCAGGGGGCGACACCAGTCGTCCGGCAAAGCCGGCCCGACGGCATATCTTGAGGGGTCACTTCGCGCCAGAGGTTTTGTCACGCCTCCGCGCTGCTCGGGACGGGGTGTGCGGGCGTTTGGTCCGGCTGTGCTACATTTCGTCCCCATGACTTCGCGTTTCGCCTTTTTTGCCTTCTATTTTTGGTTCTCAGTCCCTGGCGGACGAGAGGCGAGGCTGTAAGCGCATCACCGAATCTCGATCAAACCGCCGGAGCCCCAAGCCCGGCGGTTTTTTTTCGACCCTTGTCTTTTCTCACCCAACCAGACCCCAGGAGCCCTTCGATGACCGCAAAGAATGCCCCAGCCAGCAGCGACGCCTGGCATGCACGTCCTGTCGACAAAACCAGCCAGACCGACGACGAACGCATCAAGGACATCACTGTGTTGCCTCCACCCGAACATTTGATCCGCTTCTTCCCCATCGGTGGAACGCCGGTGGAAGCCCTGATCAGCCGGACCCGGCGCCGCATCCACGACATTCTTCATGGCAAGGACGATCGTCTGCTGGTGATCATTGGTCCGTGCTCCATCCACGATCCTTCCGCGGCACTTGACTACGCGCGTCGCCTGAAGCCCCTGCGTGACAAGTATGCAGATACGCTTGAGATCGTCATGCGGGTGTATTTCGAGAAGCCTCGGACCACGGTGGGCTGGAAGGGACTGATCAACGACCCTTATCTCGACGAGAGCTATCGCATTGACGAGGGGCTGCGCATTGCGCGCCAGCTGTTGATCGAGATCAATCGTCAGGGACTGCCAGCCGGAAGCGAGTTCCTGGATGTGATCTCGCCTCAGTACATAGGTGACCTGATTTCCTGGGGTGCCATT
Organism: Hydrogenophaga sp.; assembly: GCA_011390855.1. GTDB lineage: Bacteria > Pseudomonadota > Gammaproteobacteria > Burkholderiales > Burkholderiaceae_C > Hydrogenophaga. The sequence continues at coordinate 11,760 of JAABRN010000515.1, forward strand.
GGTGCCCGCACCACCGAGAGTCAGGTGCACCGCGAGTTGGCCTCCGGCCTGTCGGCACCGATCGGCTTCAAGAACGGCACCGATGGCAACATCAAAATCGCGACCGATGCGATCCAGGCCGCCGCACGCGGACACCACTTCCTTTCGGTTCACAAAAACGGTCAGGTAGCGATTGTGCAAACCAACGGCAACAAGGACTGCCACGTGATTCTGAGAGGTGGAAAAACGCCCAACTACGATGCCGCCAGCGTGGCCGCGTCGGTCAAGGAGCTTGAAGCTGCCAAGCTGCCAAGCCGTCTGATGGTGGATTGCAGCCACGCCAACAGCAGCAAGCAGCACGAGAAGCAACTGGAGGTGGCTCGTGACATAGCTGGGCAGATCGCTGCTGGTTCCCGCAGCGTCTTCGGCGTGATGATCGAGAGCCACATCGAGGCAGGCGCTCAAAAGTTCACCCCAGGCAAGGATGACATTGCCAAACTGAATTACGGCCAGAGCATCACAGACGCCTGCATTGGTTGGGAAGACTCGTTGCAAGCGCTCGACGTGCTCTCAAAATCAGTGCAGTCAGCAAGACATGGCAAGGGCTGAGATGGTGTTGGCCATCAGTGTCGCCTGAAGAGTGTGCAGAATCTCACGTTCGACCGAATGAATGTGATGTCTCGTGCGCCAGTTGCCGCCCACGGTAGGTATCCTGTGGGATGGATGGTGCCCCTCCGAGGGGACACTGCGTGCGACTTGCGTCGTTTGTCAATCGCCAATTGGAGTGGATGTGGAACAGCCGGTACTTCGGCTCGGATTGCTTGGCTTCTCCGGGGCAGACAACGAGCGCATCAGGAGCTGGATCGCCCAGCGTCAGCCAGGCTGGCCGCTGTGGTCTGCGTGCGACCCGCATGGCGCCGATGCGTGGATGATCTCTGGCCAGTCGGTGGACGTGCTGGGGCGAGACGCTTTGGTGATCAACCACCCACCCGACTCGGGGCAGCAACTCACTCTGAACCGGGCAGAGGTGGATCGGCCACTTGCTTTCGCGACACCGCTGCCCGAGGGGTTTGCTTCAGCCGAGTTCTTTGACGCTGCAGATGAACCCAGCGTGCGGCAGAGGCTGCAGCGGTTCGAAGCCTGGTTGCGGCCCTTGCGGACCCAGTTCGCGCTAGGGGCTCAGCTTGTCGAGCGCATGCGCGATTTCCCCAAAGGTGTTGTGCACCTGCTTCAAGAGGAAAAACTGATTGCCGTGATCGACATGGATCGTGGGCAGGTTGGGCTGCACACGCCAGCCAGGCCGATTGATCTGGACATGGTGCGATGGGTGCCGGTGTCGATCCCCTCGCACGACATGCCTCATTCGTTCATGCGGCTGTCGCTCCACCGCGTGTTGTGGACATTTGCTGTGCGCACGGTGCGCGATGTGCTGCCATCTCGCTACCGCGAGCGCACGATTTACCTGCGCCGGGTGCCACGTGTGCCGGCGCGCTGGTTTGAGGAGTCGCATCTGCGCTTGATGCGCGAGCTGATGGTCAGGCCCGGTACCCTGGACGAAATACGCACCCGCATGGATATGACGGATGTGGAAATCGAACAGTGCGTCACCGCGATGTATTACGGCGGAGGGTTGACGACCGATCCGGAAAGTGCGCGCCGCGCCGAATCCACTGCCCGTCGGGCCCTGGTAGCGCTGCATTTCGACAAAAAATCGCCTGAAAACGTGGTTCCGTCGCGTTCGGGAGTCTCCGAACTGGCGGCTTTGTCGAGCATCTTGCACGACACACGTCACTCGCCTCTGCGCGCGGTGGTGCCAGACAGGTATCACAATCGTTCCCTGCAGATGCCGTACTAGAGCGTCGAAAGGCATGAAATTCTGCTTGCCTGTGGGTGGAGTCCACGCAGTTTGAAGGTGCCTGGTTGGCATCCCACTCCACCGGCGTCACAATCCCAGGTCAATGGTCGTGCGCAAGGCCGCCTTTAACTGGAGCATCTGCATGCGAAGTCAATTCACCGTGACCTGGGGCGACCCCGCCACCTACCGTTTCGATCTCGATGAGGTGCAACCGATGCCTCACGACCTGGCGCGAACCTGGCTCGATGACCAGTTTCATTTTTTCGGGTGTGACCCCATCCGACCGACTGGCAAAGTGCTGACAGCCGACAAGATCCTGTGTGTCGCAGAGGCCGCGGGTGAGGAGCGATTCCGAGACAAGTCCCACCGGGCCTGGGCCATGGCGTTCGCCCGTGCGGCGAGCGCTGCGCTGGGCAAGCCTGCTGTGACGGTCGACGTGAAGGCCCAGGCGCTGGCTTATTGAGTCAGTAAATCCGGAAGGTGACCGTTGACCTTCAAACAGCTTGCATCCTGGCGGTCAGCGCTGTCAGAAGCAACTCGTGCACGCCGCCGAATCCGCCATTGCTCATACAGACAATGTGGTCACCCGGCTGGGCCGCGCTGACCACCTGACACACCAGGTCATCTATGTTTGACGCCACTTGTGCCCGTGGCCCCAGCGGGCGCAGCGTCTCGACGGCGTCCCAATCCAGCCCACCCGCATGACAGAAGGCCAGATCGGCCTGTTCCAGGCTCCATGGCAACTGTGACTTGATGGTGCCCAGCTTCATGGTGTTGCTGCGCGGCTCGAACACGGCAAGGATGCGATTGCTCACGGAGCCTGGAGCCCCAAGGCGTCGGCGCAAGCCATCAAGGGTTGTCCGTATGGCTGTCGGGTGGTGGGCGAAGTCGTCGTACACC
>JAABRN010000503.1 GCA_011390855.1 Hydrogenophaga sp.
TTCCTGGAGGCGCGTGCGAATGGGGATGCGATGTGGATTCGACAAACTGGTGCATCAGGCGCCGGAGCGCGACAGCGTCTGTGCATTTGCCTGGGCCAGAGCCAGTCGCTGGCGCAAGTGAATGGTCAGTGCCATTTCATCGGTGTGCTTCTGCTCGCGGCGCTCCATTACCTGAGCCTGGGCCTGAATTTTTTTCGCGGTGAACTTGCGCAGACCGGCCACGTCGCGTTCGGCCACCCGCACCTGTTGCTCGTGCTGGGCGATCATGTCTTCCCGACTCCGCAGCACACCGCGCTGGAAGTCAATGGCGTGTTCGATCTTCTGCAGGAAGTGGCGGTGGTGGTGCAACAGCGCGGCGTCGATGCCAGCACTGCTTCGCGCGCTCCAGCGTTGCTGCGCTTCCTGAGCATAGGCTTCCAGCTGGTCCATCTGGTCCTGGGCGATCTGCATTTCCCGCTGCAACTGGGCCAATGCCGCCAACGCCACGTCGCGGCGACGCTCGGCAATCTCCACCACTTTGTTCAAGGTCTGGATCGTGGTCATGCGTGTGCCTCTTATGGATGGGATTCAATGGCAATGGAACAGATGGGCTTCATGCGGAGCTTCAAGCGCTTCTGTTGGGTGCGCGCTGTGGTCGGCCCTGCGCAGCAGGTGCGGGCTTGCCTTCGTCCTGCAGGGCGGCTTCCAGCTCGTTCAGACTGGCTTCCATGGTGGAGGCATCGAACATGCCTTGCATCAGAAAACGCTGCAGTGCCGGGTACAGCGCGATGGCGCGATCGGTCTCCGGATCGCTGCCCGCCATGTAGGCGCCCAGCTGAATCAGGTCGCGGCTCTTCATGAAGCGCGAATACAGTGCGCGGAACCGGCGCGCGAGTTCAAGGTGGGCCGGTTTGGCTACGTTCTGCATCACACGCGAGGCCGATGCCTCCACGTCGATGGCGGGAAAGTGGCCCGATTCGGCCAGCGCCCGCGACAGCACGATGTGGCCATCAAGGATCGCGCGCGCAGCATCTGCAATCGGGTCCTGCTGGTCGTCGCCTTCAGACAGCACGGTGTAGAAGGCGGTGATCGATCCCATGCCATTCAGACCATTTCCGCTGCGCTCCACCAGCTGCGGCAGCTTGGCGAAACACGATGGCGGATAGCCCTTGGTGGCCGGTGGCTCGCCGATGGCCAAAGCAATTTCGCGCTGCGCCATGGCGTAGCGGGTGAGCGAATCCATCAGCAGCAGCACGTCCAGCCCGTCGTCGCGAAAGCGTTCGGCAATCGCGGTGGCATAGCTGGCGCCCTGCATGCGCACCAGTGGAGGTGCATCGGCCGGGGCAGCGACCACCACCGAACGCTGACGCCCTTCAGGGCCCAGGATGTCTTCGATGAATTCCTTCACCTCGCGACCACGTTCGCCGATCAGGCCCACGACGATCACGTCGGCACGGGTGTAGCGGGCCATCATGCCCAGCAGCACACTCTTGCCCACGCCAGAGCCGGCAAACAGGCCGATGCGCTGACCCCGACCCACGGTCAGCAAGGCATTGATGGCGCGCACGCCGGTGTCCAGCGGCTCACGCACCGGGTCGCGGTCCATTGCGTTGATGGGCTGGCGGTCCATGGGCGCCATGTCCACATTGATGATGGGTCCCTGATGATCCAGCGGGTGGCCGTGCGAATCCACCACACGGCCCAGAAGTCCGCGACCCAGCGGCAAACGCAGCGCGCCTCGATCGTCTGGCGAAGGCGGCTTGTTGGCCTGGCCCATGCGAGGCACCGGGCGGTAAGGCGCCAGCGGCGTGACGCTGGCCCCACTGGAGAGACCATGCGTGTCACCCGCCGGCATCAGGTAGGCCCGGTCACCCGAGAAACCCACCACCTCGGCCAGCACCGGCTCCTTGGGGCCATTGCCAATCAGACACTGCGACCCCACCGGCACCTTCAGACCCACTGCTTCCAGCACCAGACCCGCCAGCCGGGTGAGCGTGCCACGCACTTCCAGTGGCGTGTGCACGGCAGCGTTCTCACGCAGGTCCTCCATGAAATGTCCCCAGCGACTCGCGCCTTCGAAGGTACTGTCTTTCATGGATGGCTCCCAGGAGATAAAACAAAACCATTGCCGGAGCGAAATGCCTCGATCCATCGCTGCTGCAGGGCTCCTCTAGACATCAGCGTTCTCCGGGTTCCAGGCCGTTTCCATCCCCAGATTGCCCACGGCGCGTGCCCAGCGCTTTTCGATCGTGGCGTCCACCGATGTGCTGGGCGATTCGATCATGCAGCCCCCCGGGGTGATGTTCGGGTCGGCCACGAAGGCCGGTGGCGTCTTGCCCATGTTCTCGTTCAGCGCCCCTTGCATGAGTGCAAGGTCGGACGGGTTCATGCGCACCGTGGCAGGCAGACCGTCTTCGACCAGTTGGGCCAGCGCTTCTGCGATGACCGGCTTGAGATGTGCTGGGTCGCTGCGCAACTCCTGGCGCACCACCTGGCGGGCCAGGTCGCAGGCCAGTTCCAGAATGTGGCGCGAAATCTGGTCTTCGCTCTTTTGCAGATGGTCGCGTGTGTTGTGCAGCAACTGCGCCATGCGCACAGCCGTCTCTTCGGCTGCCTTGCGTACCGTGGCCTCCAGCGCGTCGCGCACCTCGCGGCCACCGGCTTCATGCCCATGCCCGTAGCCCTCGGCATACGCTTCCTCGGCAGCGTGCTTCACTGCAGCCTCGTCGATCGGCGGCGGCGCATCACTGTCCCCGCCCAGCGCCACGTGGTCCTCACTCCCGTCCACTGCAGAAAAATGCCAGGCCGACACACCGTCAATCTCCTCGCGCGGGACGAAACGGGAATGGGGGTTGTTCTTATTGACCATGCGCAGCACCTACCAAGGGTTCGAAAGCCCGCACGCAGCTCCGGAGCGCGTGACCCCATCCAGAGATACCGAAGATCCGGCTCTGCCGGTCCAAGGTATTGCCCCCCTTCCAGGGGGGTGACGCGAAGCGGCGCGGGGGATGCTCTCGTTCCGGCGCGAAATGCCCCAGTCCAGAGCTGCCGCCGGGCCGGCTTTGCCGGACGGCCAGCAGCGCCCCCCTTGAGGGGGGTGACGCGAAGCGGCGCGGGGGGTGCTCCGATCTAGACAAAGCTCTCATCCTCCCCCCCTCCAATCACGATCTGGCCTTCGTCGGAGAGACGACGCACGATTTTGAGAATCTCCTTCTGCTGGTTCTCGACTTCGGACAGGCGAATGGGGCCGCGGGATTCCAGGTCCTCGCGCAGCGCCTCCGCGGCACGGGTGGACATGTTGGACAGCACCAGGTCCCGCAGTTCGTTGGTGGAGCCCTTGAGTGCAACCACCAGCGAGTCGGACGACACTTCCTTGAGCACCATCTGCACAGACTTCGGATCGAGCTTGAGCAGATCCTCAAAGACAAACATCTTGTCCATGATCTTTTGCGCCAGTTCGGCATCGAACTCGCGGATCGACTCGATCACGGAGCTCTCGATCTGGGTGCCCATCATGTTGATGATCTCGGCTGCGGTTTTCACGCCACCCATGGACGTCTTGCGGATCTTGTCGCCGCCAGCGAGGACCTTGAACAGCACTTCGTTGAGGTCTTTCAGTGCCGTGGGCTGAATGCCTTCGAGGGTGGCCACGCGCAGCATCACCTCATTGCGCGTGCGCTCGGTGAAGTTCTTGAGAACGGCTGCGGTCTGATCTGCCTCCAGATGCACCAGGATCGCGGCCACGATCTGGGGGTGCTCGTTGCGCAGCAGTTCGGCGATGGACAACGGGTCCATCCACTTCAGGCTTTCAATGCCTGAAACATCACCGCCTTGCAGGATGCGGTCGATCAGTAGCGCAGCCTTGTCGTCGCCCAATGCGCGCTTGAGAACGGCGCGCACGTAGTTGTCGGTGTCGGAGACCAGCAAGCTTTGCGAGGCGGCCGCGCTGGTGAACTTCTGCATCACCTGGTCCACGCGGTCGTGTGAGACGGCACGTGTCTTGGCAATGGTCTCGCCGAGCTTCTGCACCTCCTTCGGACTGAGGTGCTTGAACACCTCTGCCGCTTCCTCTTCGCCCAGCGACATCAGAAAGATCGCGGCGTCGTGTATCCCTTGCTCTTCCATGTTCTTCTTCCTTATCTACGCACAGAAAAAGTACTTACCGGCGCGAGATGACTCAGTCCAGACGCGAAGCGGCGCAGGGGGTAGCACCGACTTTCCGGAGCGCGTGTCCGAAGACCAGGGCTCCCGTGGAACCGGCTTTGCCGGGCCACAGGGTGCGTCCCCCTCCCGCCGAAGGCGAGAGAGGGGGAAGACGCGAAGCGGCGCAGGGGGTGTTTCACAATCACGCTGGCGCCTCCCCGTTTACCCAACCCTTGACGATGTTGGCCACCGCCATCGGGTTTTCCAACGCGAGACGCTTCGCGTCGGACAGACGCACCTGCTCTGCCGTGGCTTCTTGCGGCGCGCTCGGCATGGGCAAGCCCGGGCGCTCAGGTGTTTCATTGACAAGGGCGTTCAGCGGCTGAACCTTGCGTGTGTCGGCGGGCATGGCCGGTGAGCGCATCAGCTTCAGGCCCGGGCGCACCATGCCCAGCACCACCAGCAGGCCCAGCATCACCATGCCGAGCGGCCAGGCCAACGAACGGGCGAGTTCGTGGTTGTCGACTTGTTTCCACCACGCCACGGGCGCTTCTTCGGCTGGTGTCGTGACGTTGAAAGCGGCATTCACCAGATTGACCGAATCGCCGCGGCCCTGGTTGAAGCCGATCGTCTCCCGCACCAGGGCAGTCATCTGCTCCAGCTGCTCGGGGGGAATCGGCGCGGATGTTTCCTTGCCAGCGCGATCCACGGTGCTGCGGTGGTTGATGACCACGGCGGCGCTGAGCCGGCGCACTTGCCCACTGGCCTCGCGAACCACCTTCACGGTTTTGTCGACTTCATAGTTCACCACCGATTCGCGGCGCATCGCTCCGGCTTTCTCGGCCGCACCTGCCACACCCAGCTGACCTGGGTCGCCGTTGATGGGGGCTTGGCCCACGGCAGGCGGTTGATTGGTCACCGCGCCAGGGACACCTGCAGGCTGGGCGGTTGCACCTGTGCCATCTTCCACCGTCTGTTGGCTGCGGATGGCGCCAGGTTCGCCGCCCTGGTTGGGTCGGTGTTGCTCGGAGGTGGATTCGACCAGCGAAAAGTCGACATCTGCACTGACCTGAGCCTTGACGTTGCCCACGCCCACCAGAGGCTCGAGCATGTCCAGGATGCGGCGGGTGTAGACCTGTTCCATTTGTTGCACGTACTGCAGCTTCTGGGTGTCTGCGCCCTGCGAAGGGCCATCGGTGTTGCTGGAAAGCAGGCTGCCCGCGTCGTCGATCACGCTCACGGCCTTGGGGTTCATCTCTGGCACGCTGGAAGCCACCAGGTGAACAATGCCTGCCACCTGGGCGCGGTCGAGCACGCGACCCGGGTGCAAGGTGAGCAGCACCGAGGCGCTGGGTTTCTGCTGTTCGCGGAAAAAGCCGTTCTGGTTGGGCAGCGCCAGGTGCACACGCGCGCTCTGTACCGAAGAGAGCGACTGGATGGAGCGGGTGAGCTCGCCTTCCAGCCCGCGCTGGAAGGTCAGGCGCTCCTGGAACTGGGTCATGCCGAAGCGGTTGGATTCCATCAGCTCGAACCCGGCCACCGAACCCTTGGGCAGCCCTTGCGACGCCAGGCGCAGACGGGTGTCGTGTACCTTGTCGGCCGGCACCATGATGGCCATGCCGCCTTCGGTGTGTTTGTAGGGCACGTTCATCTGCGAGAGCTGCGCCACGATCGCACCGCCGTCGCGGTCGCTCAGGTTGGAATAGAGCACCCGCCATTCGGCCTGACGCCCCATGAAGAAGAAGGCGGCGATGATGCCCACCAGCGCCAGCACGCCCAGCGCCATCTTGATCTTCTGGCCCTGATCCAGGCGCGCAAAGCCATCGGCCAGTGCGCTGCGGGGCACGGGTTGCATGTCCAGTTCGGCGACGGTGGTGCTCATGGGTCTGGGTGGCTCGAATGGGGTTGTCTTACAAGGGGAAAATCCGCTGTTGCGACCGATTATTCGGGTCCCGTGCCCCCGCCATACCCACGAAAAGGACCGGGTTTGTCCCCCTTATTCCCCAGCGAGCCCAGACCACCCTCCCTAGCATTGGGGCGTGATCAATTGCAGTTGAAGGACACCGCCATGGACATGCGCATCAGCCCCCTGACCAGTCAAGCCCTCACCGGCGTGGGTGCCAACGCCCTGAAGCGTCCGGGTGCAGCCGCAGACCCTGGCATTGGCGATGGCTTCAAGGCCGCACTGAAAGCCGTCAGCGCCACCCAGAACGAAGCCTCCCGCCTGCAAACCCAGGTGCAACTGGGCAACCCCAACGTCAGCCTCGAAGAAACCATGCTGGCCATGCAGAAGTCCCAGATCGGCTTCCAGGCCACCCTCCATGTGCGCAACCGCATGGTTCAGGCGTATACCGATGTGATGAACATGTCCGTCTGACGACGGACATATTCATCACTGTCACCCCCCTGCGCCGCTTCGCGTCTTCCCCCCTGAGGGGGGACGATGTCTCTGACCGGCAGAGCCGGATCTTCGACATCCCTGGACTGCTTCGCCGCTCGTCCTTGACTGCGCTTTGTTGATCTTTTCGCGCGCTGTCTTCTGATTCTCTCTTCCTGTTTCGGTTCTCAGCACCGTTTCCGGAGCCCGTGTCCCATTCCAGAGATACCGCCGGGCCGGCTTTGCTGGACGGCTGGTATCGCCCCCCTTGGGGGGTGACGCCGAGGCCGCGCGGGGAGCACTCACATTCTGCGGCACGGGGGGGACCCATCTTGAGAAGGTGCACTTCAGTGCACCTTCGCCTCCATGAGAACTTCCAGATCGTTCAGCCAGGGTTCAGCCAGGCAACGGATCTCGGCGTCGGCGCGCAGGATGCGTTGCATGATTTTGGTTTTTTCCTTGCGCTCTGCCGGGGCGAGCTGGTCGGTGCGTGACTTGCTGCGCAGCTGGGCGATCAGCACGGCGCAAGCACTTTCAAGGCGAACCACCTGGTCCCAGTTTTCGGTTTGAGCAGCCGCCAGCATCTTCTGACTGGCGTCGTCAATGGCGCGGTAGTAGTCCAGCAAGCTGTGCTCCATGATCAGGCTCCAGAGCCCGTTGCAGGCTGCAGGGCGGCAACGCGGATGTCTTTCCACGATTGCGCCACGGGTTCGATCAGTTCAGTCACCTCGGTGATGAGGGCGTCGTCGTTGCGCATGTTGGCCATGGTCAGTCGCTGCACGCTGTAGGCGTAGACGGCTTGCAGGCGATGGGCGAGTTCGCCACCTTCCTGAAGGTTCAGGCCACCCCTGAGGCCTTCTTCCAGAATGCGCACGGCCTTGCTGAGTGCTTTTGCCTTGATTTCCATTTCGCCGCGTTCCAGAGCGCCGCGAGCCTGGTTCATGGCTTGCAACAGTGCGTCGAACAGAAGATTGACGAGCTGGTGCGGGTCGGCACCCTGCACGCTGGTTGTGGCAGCGACGGTTTTGTAGGCAGATGCGGCGCGGGTGCTGACGGGTGTGAACATGGCTTGGTTTCCTTGTACCTGATGCCTTTTTTTATCGGCATTCGAGTCCTGGACTGTAGGCATGTGATCACTCGATATGTGTGTAAAAGTCATGCGCTTTTCCTCTCCTGCGTGCGTTCCGGCATATCCCATGAAAAGACCCGACCCGGTGGTCACACCGATGGGTCGGGTCGCGGAGAAACGGGTCGACCCATCAGCGCTTCATGTTGTTCCACATGTTGACCTGCTGGGTCACGAAAGCGTTGAGCCCGTTGAGCTGGCCCACGGCGGCGTCCATGGCGTTGTACTGCGCCAGCAGGCGCACTTCGGCGCGTGAAGCGCGGTCCGCCACTTTCTCCATGTCCTTGGTGTTGCGCGAGATGTAGCCCTGGAGTGCCTCGGTGCGCGTGCTCACCAGCCCGTTGACAGAGAGCAGACCATCGGCGAAAGCCTTCACTTTCAATCCGAAACCGCGCTCGGTGGCCAGGGTGCTGGTGTTCGCGAACAAGGCTTGCATGTCGGCGGGGTTTTCCATCGCGGCGTCGAGCTTGCTGGCGTTGATGGACATCACGCCACCGGTCTTCATCTCGATGCCCACATCCAGCAAGCGCGAATAGGGCTCACTGGCGGTGACCGATCGCATCATGGCGCGCAGCGCGTTCTGCAGGCCCACAGCCGTGCTGTCGCCCTGAAGCGAACCGGCCACCTTGGTATCGGGGTCGTACTTGGTGGCGGTGGCCAGCATGTTGTTGATGGCGTTGTAACTGTCCACGAAACCCTGAATGTTCTTGCGCATCGCGTCTTTGTCCACGCTCACGCCCACCTCTACCG
>JAABRN010000504.1 GCA_011390855.1 Hydrogenophaga sp.
ATGAGCCCACTCCTGGTGTAGACGTTGAGCTGCGCCAGACGCTCTGGAAATTCATCTCAGACCTGAACAAGCGCATGGGAAGCACGGTGCTGCTGACAACCCACTATCTTGAGGAAGCTGAGGCGTTGTGTGGACGCATTGCCATGCTGAAGAAGGGTCGCGTGATCGCCCTGGAAGCGACGTCTGAACTGCTGCGCCGGGCCTCGTCGAATGTGCTGCGGTTCAAGACAGACCAGGCCTTGCCGGATGATCTCAAACTGCTTGCCCGGGTGACCGGGCGAGTGGTTCAGCTGCCTGCGCACGACGCGCTGGAGGTAGAACGGCTGCTCGCCCGCGTGCGGGAGTCGGGCCTCACGGCCCAGGATATCGAGATCCGCAAGGCCGATCTCGAAGACGTCTTCCTGGATCTGATGGAAGGGTCCGCCCATGGCGTATCCCAGGATCAGGAAGAGGGGGCTCCAGCATGACCGGTTGGCAAACGCTCTTTTACAAGGAAGTGCTGCGATTCTGGAAAGTCGGATTCCAGACCGTTGGGGCACCGGTGATCACCGCCATTCTCTACTTGATGATCTTCGGTCATGTATTGGAAGGGCGGGTGCAGGTTTACGATTCCATCGGATACACGGCATTCCTGCTGCCAGGGCTGGTGATGATGAGCGTGCTGCAAAATGCGTTTGCCAACAGCTCGTCTTCACTGGTGCAGAGCAAGATCATGGGCAACCTGGTTTTCCTGCTGCTCACGCCGCTGTCGCACCGGGCGTGGTTTGTCGCGTATGTCGGCTCGTCGGTGGTGCGGGGTCTGGCGGTGGGTGCAGGGGTGATGCTGGTGACCTGGTGGTTTGCACGCCCGCCTTTTGAGTCGCCCTTGTGGATTGTGATTTTCGCCCTCATGGGAGCGGCCTTGCTGGGTGCACTGGGGCTGATTGCCGGCCTTTGGGCCGACAAGTTCGATCAGATGGCTGCTTTCCAGAATTTCATCATCGTGCCCATGACATTTTTGTCGGGCGTGTTTTACTCCATTCATTCGCTGCCCGATTTCTGGCAGGGCGTGAGCCATCTCAACCCGTTTTTCTACATGATCGACGGGTTTCGATTCGGTTTCTTCGGGGTCAGTGACGTCTCTCCCTGGATCAGCCTGGTCGTCGTTGGCACTGCTCTCATGGCGGTGAGCGCGATAGCGCTTCACCTGCTGCGCATTGGCTACAAGATCCGCTATTGACTCTCCATATGACTTCTGACGACCTTCGTACTCTCATCTCCAATGGCCTGCCTTGCGATCACATCGTTGTCTCGGGCGACGGCCGGCACTGGTCTGCGGTCATCGTATCGCCTGCGTTTGAAGGCATGCGCCCGATTGCACGCCACCAGCGCGTGTACGCCACACTGGGGTCTCGCATCCAGAGCGATGAGGTGCACGCCTTGTCCATGAAGACCTACACGCCCGCTGAATGGGCCGCTGCTCAATCCTGAGCGCAGACCACGGACTCGATCCCCTATGGACAAATTGCGAATCACCGGTGGGCGCCCGTTGCACGGCACCGTTCAGATCTCAGGCGCCAAAAACGCCGCACTGCCCGAGATGTGTGCGTCATTGCTGACGGAAGACATGGTGACGCTGCGAAACGTGCCGCGCTTGCGCGATGTGGCGACCATGCGGAAGTTGCTCGACAGCATGGGGGTGCTAACCGAAACTTTGGGCGATCGCGGCGGTTTGTGCCTTCGTGCAGCAGACCCGATTCAGCCAGAAGCCTCGTACGACCTCGTAAAGACCATGCGGGCTTCGGTGCTGGTGCTGGGTCCTTTGCTTGCTCGGTTCGGGCAGGCACGCGTGTCGCTGCCGGGGGGGTGTGCGATCGGTTCCCGACCTGTGGACCAGCACATCAAGGGCATGCAGGCCATGGGTGCCGAGATCGATGTGGAACACGGCTACATGGTGGCCCGGTTGGCGCCTGGCCGCTCACGGCTACAAGGTGCGCGCATCGCGACCGACATGGTCACCGTCACCGGCACAGAGAACTTTCTGATGGCTGCCGCGCTCGCTGAAGGCGAAACCCTGCTGGAGAACGCAGCCCAGGAGCCCGAAATCAGCGATCTCGCGGAAATGCTGATCGCCATGGGCGCCAGGATCGAAGGTCATGGCACCAGCCGCATCCAGATCCAGGGCGTTGATCGCCTGAACGGATGCACGCATCAAGTGGTGGCCGACCGCATCGAGACCGGGACCTTTCTTTGTGCCGTCGCTGCCACTGGCGGAGAAGTGCTTCTCCGCCATGGCCGTGCCCAGCATCTTGAAGCGGTGGTCGACAAGCTGCGGGAGGCGGGAGCCGACATTGAAGCCGGGAAAGACGCCGAAGGCGATTTCATCCGTGTCCGGTCTTCTGGTCGGTTGAAGGCGCAGAGCTTTCGCACCACCGAATATCCGGGATTCCCCACCGACATGCAGGCGCAGTTCATGGCCCTGAACTGCATCTCCCAGGGAACCAGCAAGGTGACCGAAACCATCTTCGAGAACCGGTTCATGCATGTCAACGAACTGGTCAGGCTCGGTGCCCACATCCAGACCGATGGCAAGGTAGCGGTGGTCGAAGGCGTTGAGCGTCTTTCTGGCGCTACCGTCATGGCCACCGATCTGCGTGCATCGGCCAGTCTGGTGATTGCCGGTTTGGTCGCACAGGGCGAGACCACGGTGGATCGCATCTACCACCTTGACCGCGGCTACGACCAAATGGAAGCAAAGCTTGGTGCCATTGGCGCCGCCATTGAGCGAGTCAAATGAACATCTTCGCCAAGCCTCGCGCGATTTCAGCAGCGGGTGCACGAATGCGGCCCGGAAGAACCGGTTCCGCTGTGTTGCCCGAGTCGTTGGCTCGCACGCTGAGCGGTTCGGCCACTACAACAGGAACGCTTTCTTGATTACCCTTGCTCTCTCAAAAGGCCGCATCTTCGACGAGACCTTGCCACTGCTGGCAGCTGCGGGTATCGAGGTTCTGGAAGATCCGGAAAAGTCGCGCAAGCTGATTTTGCCCACCAACCAGCCCGGCGTGCGTGTGGTGCTGGTGCGGGCGACAGATGTGCCCACCTATGTGGAATACGGCGGCGCCGATCTGGGCGTGACAGGCAAAGACACCCTCATCGAGCATGGTGGGCAAGGCCTGTACCAGCCGCTGGACTTGCAGATTGCCCAATGCCGGATGAGTGTGGCGGTTCGCGCCGACTTCGACTATGCCAGCGCCGTGCGCCAGGGGTCGCGCCTGAAGGTGGCCACCAAGTACACAGCCATTGCGCGCGAGTTCTTTGCCAGCAAGGGCGTGCATGTGGATCTGATCAAGCTCTATGGCAGCATGGAACTGGCCCCGTTGACGGGCCTGGCCGATGCCATCGTCGACCTGGTGTCCACAGGCAGCACGCTCAAGGCCAATCATCTGGTCGAAGTGGAGCGAATCATGGACATCAGCTCGCGGCTGGTGGTCAATCAGGCTGCGCTCAAACTGAAGCAGCGGGCCATACAGCCGCTTATTGATGCATTCTCGAAAGCCATCATCAATCCCCCGGTACCGACATGAGTCTCTCCGCCGTTCCTGTTCGCCTCTCCACGCTGGACCCTGACTTTGAAGCGCAGTTCGCGACCAGGTTGCACTGGGCGGCCGACACCGACGCGGCCATTGAACACCGTGTGGCAGACATCCTGGCCGATGTGAAAGAGCGGGGTGATGCCGCGGTTCTGGCGTACACAGAACGTTTTGATGGCCTGGTGGCGAGCCGTGTGAGCGAGCTCGAATTGACGCAGGCTGATTTCAAGACGGCGTTTGATGCCCTGCCTGCCGCACAAAAGGCTGCCCTGGAGGCGTCTGCCCGCCGCGTGCGCAGTTACCACGAGGCGCAGAAGAAGGCCGGAGGCGAGAGCTGGAGCTACCGGGACGAAGATGGCACCTTGCTGGGACAGAAGGTCACAGCGCTGGACCGTGTGGGCATCTACGTGCCGGGAGGCAAGGCGGCTTACCCATCCAGCCTGATCATGAACGCCGTGCCTGCGCATGTGGCTGGCGTTCAGGAAATCATCATGGTCGTGCCCACACCTGTGCGTGGCAGCGTGGCCACCGGCGGAAGCGGTGCTGCCACCGCCACGCGCGGAGAGCGCAACGAACTGGTGCTGGCTGCAGCCTACGTCGCAGGCGTGACGAGGGCCTTCACCATCGGCGGGGCGCAGGCCGTGGCCGCCCTGGCCTACGGCACCGAAACCGTGCCCAAAGTGGACAAGATCACAGGTCCTGGCAATGCCTATGTGGCCAGCGCCAAGAAGCGGGTGTTTGGCACCGTCGGCATCGACATGATCGCCGGACCCAGCGAGATACTGGTGCTGGCCGACGGCAGCACACCCGCCGAATGGGTGGCGATGGATCTGTTCAGTCAGGCCGAACACGATGAATTGGCGCAGAGCATCCTGCTGTGTCCCGATGCGGCCTTTATTGCCGAAGTGCAACGGGAAATCGAGCGCCTGCTGCCCACCATGCCACGTGCGGCCATCATCGCCAAGAGCCTGAACGATCGTGGCGCGCTGATCCTCACCCGCAGCATGGAAGAGGCCTGTGCCATCAGCAACCGCATTGCGCCCGAACACCTGGAGATCTCCAGCAGCGATCCACACCGCTGGGAGCCGCTGCTCAAGCACGCCGGTGCCATTTTTATGGGTGCGTACACCAGCGAAAGCCTGGGCGACTATTGCGCCGGACCCAATCACGTGCTGCCCACCAGCGGCACGGCGCGTTTCTCCTCCCCGCTGGGGGTGTACGACTTCCAGAAGCGAAGCAGCCTGATCGAAGTCAGTCAGTCAGGCGCGCAGAACCTGGGGGAGATTGCCGCCGAGATGGCGTATGGAGAAGGCCTGCAAGCGCACGCTCGGGCAGCCGAGTTGCGCCTGAAGGTGGTGCCCCCGATGCGAGGTGGTGGCGCATGAACACGTTGAAGATCGCCAACCCCCTGGACGTGATCCGCCAGGACGTGCAGTCCATGCACGCTTACGCCGTTCAGGACAGCGCGGGCATGGTCAAGCTGGACGCCATGGAGAATCCGTTTGTGCTGTCGCCCGCGCTGCAGGCCGAGCTGGGCGCGCGACTGGGCGCGGTGGCCATCAACCGCTACCCTGGCTCCCGCATTGATGACCTCAAGCGCGCACTGGCTCGCAACATCGACCTGCCGGCCGGCCATGCACTCATGCTGGGTAATGGTTCTGACGAGCTCATTTCGCTGCTGGCCATGGGCTGTGACCTGCCTGGTGCCAGCATTCTGGCACCGGTGCCCGGCTTCGTCATGTACGCCATGAGCGCGCAGTTGCAGGGACTCGCGTTCCATGGCGTGGCGCTGACCAGCGACTTCGAGCTAGACGAGGCGGCCATGCTGGCGGCGATGCGCGAGCACCGACCTGCCATCACCTACCTCGCCTACCCGAACAACCCCACGGCCAATCTGTGGGACAGGGCAGTCATCCGTCGCCTTGTCGCCGAGGCCGCCAGTCTGGGCGGACTGGTGGTGATGGACGAGGCCTACCAGCCGTTTTCCAGCCACACCTGGCTCGACGAAATACGCGCGCAACCCGAGGCCCATGCGCACGTGCTGTTGATGCGCACCATGTCCAAATTCGGACTGGCCGGTGTGCGCATTGGTTACATGGTGGGGCAGCATGCGCTGCTTCAAGAGATCGACAAACTTCGTCCTCCGTACAACGTGAGCGTCTTGAATGCTGAATGCGCCCTGTTTGCCTTGGAGCATGCCGATGTGTTCGCTGCCCAGGCTGAAGCCATCCGGAATCAAAGAGGGTTTTTGATGGAAACCCTGCGCACGATGCCAGGTGTGACGGCATACCGCAGCGATGCCAACATGGTGCTGGTGCGAGTACGAGATGCCCAGCGGACGTTCGAAGCGCTGAAGTCGCAGGGTATTCTTGTCAAGAATGTTTCTAAAATGCACGCATTGCTGGGTAACTGCTTGCGACTCACCGTGGGGACGCCTGAAGAAAACGCGCAATTGGTTCAAGCCCTCAAAACCACCCTATGACCTCCACCCCTTCAGACGTTTCCACAGGCGACCGTGTTGCGGTCGTGCAGCGCAACACCGCAGAAACCCAGATCACCGTTCAGATCAACATCGACGGTCGCGGAACTGCCAAGCTGTCGACAGGCATCGGTTTTTTTGATCACATGCTGGACCAGATTGCCCGGCACGGTTTGATTGACCTCGACATTCAAGCGATCGGCGATCTGCACATTGACGGGCATCACACGGTGGAAGATGTCGGCATCACGCTGGGGCAGGCCTTTGCCCAGGCCGTGGGCGACAAAAAGGGCATTCGACGCTACGGCCATGCCTATGTGCCGCTGGATGAAGCCTTGTCGCGCGTCGTCATCGATTTTTCGGGCAGACCGGGTCTGCACATGCGAGTGCCTTTCAAGAGCGGCATGGTCGGCGGGTTCGATACGCAGCTGGCGTTCGAATTCTTCCAGGGCTTTGTCAACCATGCGGGTGTCACGCTTCATATCGACAACCTGCACGGTGAAAATGCGCATCACCAGGCCGAGACGGTATTCAAGGCTTTCGCGCGTGCGTTGCGCATGGCGCTGGAGCGCGATCTGCGCCTGGGCGATGTGATTCCTTCGACCAAAGGTTCCCTCTGAGCGTTCGATGAAATCCAAGACAGTGGCCGTGGTGGACTACGGCAGCGGCAATCTGCGATCTGTGTCTCAGGCGGTGAAGCATGTGGCCCAGGGCAGCGGCATGGAGGTGCTGGTCACCTCAGACGCCAGCGAAGTGCTTGCAGCCGGACGTGTGGTTTTGCCGGGGCAAGGCCACATGGCAGATTGCATGCGCGAGCTGGCGGGTTCCGGGTTGCTCGATGCCGTGCTGCACGCAGCAGCCAACAAGCCGCTGTTCGGTGTCTGCGTGGGCATGCAGATGCTGCTTGACCGCAGCGAAGAGGGACCGACGCCGGGCCTGGGGTTGATCCCGGGTGAGGTGGTGCGTTTTCGTCTCGAAGGCCGTTTGCAGGCCGATGGCAGTCGTTTCAAGGTGCCTCAGATGGGCTGGAACCAGGTGTTTCACCAACTCCACGGGGCTCCCGCGCACGCACTGTGGCAGGGTATACAGGACGGTGCTTATTTCTACTTTGTGCATAGTTTTTTTGCAAAACCGGCCCAGCCCGAGCACGACGTGGGCGAGGCCGACTATGGTGGGCGCTTTGCTGCAGCCATTGCACGCGACAATATCTTCGCTACACAGTTTCACCCCGAGAAAAGCGCTGACCAGGGACTGGCGCTTTATAGAAACTTTCTGTCCTGGAACCCCTAACTGCCTTTTTCCACCAGACCACCATGCTGCTGATTCCCGCCATTGATTTGAAAGACGGCCAATGCGTTCGCCTCAAGCAAGGGGACATGGATCAATCCACCGTGTTCGGTGAAGACCCGGCGGCCATGGCCCGCAGCTGGGTCGACAAAGGCGCAAGGCGCGTCCACCTTGTCGACTTGAACGGTGCCTTCGCCGGTAAACCCCGCAACGAGCAGGCCATCAGGGCCATCCTCAAGGAGGTCGGTTCGGAGGTCGATGTTCAGCTGGGCGGCGGTATTCGCGACCTCGACACCATCGAGCGCTACCTGGATGCCGGATTGCGTTACGTGATCATCGGTACAGCGGCCGTGAAGAATCCGGGTTTCCTGCAAGACGCCTGCACGGCCTTTGGCGGTCACATCATCGTGGGGCTGGATGCAAAGGATGGCAAAGTGGCCACCGACGGCTGGAGCAAGCTCACTGGGCACGAAGTGGTTGATCTGGGAAAAAAGTTCGAAGACTACGGTGTTGAAGGGATCATTTACACCGACATTGGCCGCGACGGCATGTTGTCGGGCATCAACATCGAGGCCACGGTCAAGCTGGCACAGGCCTTGTCGGTACCTGTCATTGCGTCGGGCGGCTTGTCCAACCTCGAAGACATCCGCGCGCTTTGCGCGGTGGAAGAGGAGGGTGTGGAAGGTGTGATCTGCGGTCGCTCCATCTACAGCGGCGACCTGGATTTTGAGGTGGCCCAACAACTCGCGGACGAACTCAACGGATTAACGTGACACACACGCTTCGCCGCTTCCCGGATCGCTGCCCCCCTGGATTGCCCCGACTCCCACATGCTCGCTAAACGCATCATCCCTTGCCTCGACGTCACCGGTGGCCGGGTCGTCAAGGGCGTCAATTTTGTGGAACTGAGAGACGCAGGCGACCCTGTCGAAATTGCGGCAAGGTACAACGACCAGGGCGCGGACGAACTCACCTTTCTGGACATTACAGCGAC
>JAABRN010000505.1 GCA_011390855.1 Hydrogenophaga sp.
GTGCTGGCGCACGGCAGTCACCAGCTCAAGATCGGAACGTTCCAATTGTTTCTCTTGGGGAAATGATTGATTCCTCGATTGTTGCTCAGTTGAAGGCTATGCTGAGGTCCTGTCCATGGGCCGCTCGCAAAGACGTCGTGGATCACCAACACGGCCTCTGTGACCTTGACGCAATGGCCACCCGATTCTTCAATCCTTTCTTCGACTGATTTCAAACAGGAAAACACCATGAGCAAGCACCGCATCGCTGTCATCGCCGGAGATGGCATTGGCCAGGAAGTCATGCCCGAAGGGCTTCGGGTGATGGAGGCCGCCGCCTCGCGCTTCAACATTGACCTGCAGTTTGATCACTTCGATTTCTCGAGCTGCGATTATTTCGAGCGGCACGGCAAGATGCTTCCAGATGACTGGAAAGACCAGATTGGTGGCCACGAGGCCATCTATTTCGGCGCGGTGGGCTGGCCGGATAAGGTGCCTGATCACATCTCGCTCTGGGGATCGCTGTTGCTGTTCCGTCGGGAGTTCGACCAGTATGTGAACATCCGTCCGGCCAAGCTCATGCCGGGCGTGACCGCGCCGGTGGTGAGGCGAGACGGCAGCCCGCGTGCACCCGGCGAGATCGACATGGTCATCGTCCGCGAAAACACCGAAGGCGAGTATTCCAGCATTGGTGGACGCATGTATCCCGGAACGGAGCGCGAGATCGTGGTGCAGGAGACGGTGATGTCCCGCATTGGGGTGGACCGGGTGCTGCGGTATGCCTTCGAGGTGGCGCGCTCACGCCCGAAGAAGCACCTGACCAGCGCGACCAAGTCCAATGGCATTGCCATCACCATGCCCTACTGGGACGAACGCGTGCTGGAGATGGCCAAGCAGTACCCTGATGTCAAAGTCGACAAATTTCACATCGACATCCTGACCGCGCACTTCGTCCAGCGCCCTGACTTCTTTGACGTGGTGGTGGGCAGCAACCTGTTTGGCGACATCCTGTCCGATCTGGGACCTGCGTGCACCGGCACCATCGGTATTGCACCGAGCGCCAATCTCAACCCGGACCAGACGCACCCCTCCCTTTTCGAGCCAGTCCATGGCTCGGCGCCCGACATCGCCGGGCAGCAAATCGCCAACCCGATCGGACAGATCTGGTGTGGCGCCATGATGCTGGAGTTTCTGGGGTATCAGGCGGCACACGATGCGGTGATGCAAGCCATCGAGGCGGTGCTTCTGCCCGCCAGCGGCGCGCCGCGAACGCCCGACCTGGGAGGCTCCGCCCAGACCGGAGATGTCGGAAAAGCCATCGAGCAGGCTTTGCTGGGGGCATGACTGAAGAAGAGGTCTGAGGTTCGCTGTTCTGGCTCTGCCTCTCTGGATTGGAGGGCGACATGTGCCGCCCAGCTCACGGGGCCCGTTGCGAAAGCGACTAGAATCTCGCGTTTCGTGACGTCCGGCGGTCCCGAGCACTGCACGCGTATTGACAGCGGCGGCGGCCCGTGGGTCTAATCACCCGGCGCTCTTGCGTGCCCAGCTGGGTTGCGCAAGTGCCAAATGGAGCTCACAGGGTTTGCCCACGGTACAAAAAGTACGGTCGGCCTGTACCTTTCCACACGGATTTTTTCAATCAATTCAAGAGGGGCTATTTGTGAACAAAACCGAACTCGTCGAACATATCGCCAAGAATGCCGATATTTCCAAGGCGGCCGCTGCGCGAGCGCTGGAGTCCACCATCACCGCCATTCGCACCACGCTGAAAAAGGGCGGTACCGTTTCGCTGGTGGGTTTTGGCTCGTTTGCCGTGACGAAACGCCCCGCTCGCAAGGGTCGCAACCCACGCACAGGCGCTGAGATTAAAATCAAGGCCGCCAAAGTCCCGAAGTTCCGCCCGGGCAAGGCCCTCAAGGACGCGCTGAACTGATGCGATCTGCAGGTTTCCGGTGGGGTGCTTAGCTCAGTCGGTAGAGCGGCGCCCTTACAAGGCGTAGGTCGGCGGTTCGACCCCGTCAGCACCCACCACCACTGAAAAGGCGAACAAGGGTTCGCCTTTTTTTTATGTTGCCGCAGCTGCCAGACCGGTGGCTCCGTTTTTTGTTTCAGGGTACCTAGGCATGTTCGATTCCATTCGCAATCACAAGAAGTACCTCATGGGCTTCTTGATGATCCTGATCATTCCTGCGTTTGTGCTGGTTGGCGTCGAAGGCTACAGCCGCTTCAACGAAGGCGGTGATCCGGTGGCAACGGTCGATGGGATCGAAATCACCACGCTGGAATGGGATCGGGCGCACCAGAACGAATCGCAGCGCCTGCGGGAAGTCATGCCCACGCTCGATTCGCGCCTGCTTGACAGCGAGGCCGCGCGCTACGCCACCCTGGAGCGCCTGGTGCGCCAGCGGGTGTTGGCCACTGCGGCGCAAAATCTCAACCTCTACACCAGCGACCGGCGCCTGGCGCAGGAGCTGCAGGCTGATGAAACCATCGCTTCCCTGCGCCGCCCGGACGGTACGCTTGACGTAGAAGCCTACCGCGTCCTGCTGGGTCGTCAGGGCATGACGCCTGAAATGTACGAGGCGCGGGTCAGGGCCGATTTGTCGCAACGGCAAGTTGCACAAGCCATCCAGGGCACCAGTTTTGCCACCAACGCTCTGGCCAACGTATCGCTGAATGCGTTTTTTGAACGCCGTGAAGTGCGGGTGGCCCAGTTTCTCTCAGAGGATTTCACCGCGCGCGTGACACCCTCCGATGCCGACATCGAAGCGTTCTACACCAGCAATGCGCAGCTGTTCCAGGCCCCGGAACAGGTTGATGTGGAATACCTGGTGCTTGACGCCGCAGCGCTAGAGCAGTCCGTCGAGTTGGCCGAAGCCGATGTCCGAGCCTACTATGAGCAGAACGCAGCGCGACTGTCTGGTTCCGAAGAGCGCCGCGCGAGCCACATCTTGCTGACTGTGCCCCAGGGGGCTTCTGACGCTGACAAGGCAGCGGTTCGGGAGCGCGCCGCGGCGCTGCTCGAACAAGTCAAAGGTGCTCCAGGGTCCTTCGCCGACGTGGCAAAGGCTGAATCGCAGGATCCCGGGTCTGCGCCGGGTGGCGGCGATCTCGATTTCTTTGCCCGTGGTGCCATGGTCAAGCCGTTTGAAGATGCTGCGTATGCGTTACAAAAGGGTGAGATTTCAGATCTGGTGGAAACCGAGTTCGGCTTCCACATCATTCAGCTCACCGACATCAAGGCGCCGCCCCTGAAGAGTTTCGACGAAATGCGCGCCGAGATCGAGAAGGATCTGAAGCGCCAGCAGGCGCAACGGCTTTTTGCAGATTCTGCCGAAGCCTTCAGCAACCTCGTGTACGAGCAGCCTGACTCCCTTCAGCCTGCGGTGGAGCGTTTCAAGCTGAAGCTTCAGGAAGTCAAGGGCATGACCCGCCAGCCTTCTCAGGAGGTGGGCGTGCTGGCCAATCCGTCCCTGCTTGAGGCTGTCTTTTCCCCAGAGTCCATCGAGCGCAAGCGCAACACCGAGGCCATTGAAACCGGTTCTGGTCAGCTGACCTCGGCTCGCGTGGTCCAGCATTCACCTGCGCGCACCCTCCCTCTGGCAGAGGTCCGCGATAGCGTGAGAGAACGCCTGGTCGCGCAGCGCGCAGCCGAAATGGCTCGCGAGGAAGGTGAAAAGAAGCTGGAGGCTTGGAAAGCCGGTGGAGATGCGGCAGGCCTGGCTGCTGCCGTCACCGTTTCTCGCGACAACCCCCAAGGTGTGTTGCCCCAAGTGCTCACTGCGGCCCTCAGTGCCGATCCCAAGGCCCTGCCGGCCTGGGTTGGCGTGAACCTGGGCGAGCAGGGTCATGCAGTGGTCAGAGTCGACAAGGTTCTGCCTCGCGAACCAGGCGATGAGCAGCGCCTGGCCCAAGAGGTGCAGCAGTACACACAGTGGTGGTCTGCTGCTGAAAGCCAAGCGTACTACGACATGCTAAAGGAGCGGTTCAAGGTACGCATCCTGGTGCCTGAACCTGCCGACGTCCCTGTCGCACCACGTTGATTGGTCGTGCCTGACATCCAGGCAGAACGCCTGGGGTTCTTCGAGCTATAATTCAAGGCTTGCGGTGGCTGTAGCTCAGTTGGTAGAGTCCAGGATTGTGATTCCTGTTGTCGTGGGTTCGAGCCCCATCAGCCACCCCACCGAACATTAAAAGCCTGGCGATTCGCCAGGCTTTTTTGTTTGGGCTCTCGTTTGCGAAAGCGATCGACTGCAGATGCCACAAGTGTGTACGCCCTCAAACCGGGCGCCAGCGGCCTGAAGTGTCAACTGCATGCATGGCGGGTCAGAGGTTCTGGCTTCAAGCGTTAGATGGCGCACAGACAGGCTGCTGAACCTGTAGACAATGCGCCTCAGGTGCTGATTTTGGAACAGCGGCCGCTGCTTCGCCCAGCTTCCTTTACGGAGAACCCATGAACCTGAATCTGAGCATTGGCCCCCTGATCGCACTGATCGCCGGCATCCTGATCCTGATCATGCCGCGCATGCTGAATTACATTGTCGCCATCTATCTGATCATCATCGGCCTGGTCGGACTGCTGGGTGGCAGCTTCAACTTGCGATAGCGCCGCGCACTGTGCACGTACTCACTGGCCTGCGTCACGGCAGAAGCAGAATCGCCTGCACCGCGATGCAGGTGTCATCGAACCCAGGTTCGATGCCTGCTCAGTTCACGAGCACCAGTTTGCCTTTCACCGAGCGCGAACCCATGATTTCGTAGGCCTTGTGCAGCTCGCTCATGGGCAGGGTCTGGTCGATCACGGGCTTGACCTGGCCTTTGGCGTACATGCCGGCCAGCCTTTGCATCATTTCGGCATTGGCCTGCGGTTCGCGACGGGCAAAGTCGCCCCAGAACACGCCCACAATGCTGGCGCCCTTGAGCAAGGTCAGGTTCAATGGCAATGACGGGATCGGGCCGCTGGCAAAACCGACAACGAGGTAGCGGCCTCTCCAGGCAATGGACCGGAAGGCAGGCTCGGCGAATTCGCCTCCCACTGGGTCGTAGATCACGTCTGGGCCCTTGCCATCGGTCAGTTGCTTGATCGCGTCGCGCAGCCCCTTGGCAGGCGTGTGTTCGCTGTAATTGATGGTGGCATCGGCACCCAGCTGCTTGCACAACTCGCATTTTTCTTCTGTGGATGCAGCAGCGATCACGCGTGCGCCGGCAGCCTTGGCGATCTGGATCGCTGCCGTCCCAACGCCTCCGGCCGCGCCCAGAATCAGCACAGTTTCACCTGCCTTCAGAGCCGCCCTGTCCATCAGTGCATGCCATGAAGTGGCGTAGATCATGATGAACGCTGCCGCGTCTACCGGCGGAAAGCCGGCAGGCAGCGGCATGCACAGTGCGGCAGGTGCCAGGGTATGGGTGCCAAACCCTCCCGTACCACTGAGACAGGCCACACTCTGGCCCACCTGGAGATGGGTGACCCCTTCGCCCAGCGCACGCACCACGCCAGCGTACTCGGACCCCGGCACAAAAGGCAGAGCAGGTTTCATCTGGTACTTGTTCTGCACGATCAGGAGGTCGGGAAAGTTGAGGCTCGCGGCCTGAATCTCGATGAGGACCTCGCCTTTCTGTGGCGTGGGGGTCGGCATTTCCTTCCAGACCAGGGCGTCGACGCCCACCGGGTTCTCGCAAAGCCAGGCTTGCATGGTGATTCCTATGTTGGTGGCACAGCCTTCGGGGTGGAAACACAGCAATGTCAGGAGACGCTGCAGCGGGTGCAGCGTTGTCCTCCGGGCGGCGGGGCCACGCTTGCTCTGATTCGTCCCTGGGGCGAGGCCAGATCAAAGCTGGTCATGATAGAGACAGAGTGCGGGCTGGAACAACAGGGTAAGTCCACCATTTGTCCCCGGCGTGACCCCTGGGCCAGCCGTGAACGAGCTGCAGGCCAAAGGGCCATTGCACCTAGAATCTGACCAATGAAAATCCTCATCTCCAATGACGATGGTTACCAGGCGCCGGGCATTGTGGCTCTGTACGAAGCGCTCAAGGGACTGGCCGAGGTTGAAGTGGTGGCGCCAGAGCACAACAACAGCGCCAAATCCAATGCACTGACCCTTCATTCACCACTGTATGTGCACACGGCCCCCAACGGATTTCGCTACGTCAATGGCACGCCGGCCGATTGCGTGCACATCGCCCTGACCGGTCTGCTCGGGTACCGTCCCGACCTGGTGGTTTCAGGCATCAACAACGGTGCCAACATGGGCGATGACACGATTTATTCAGGTACCGTCGGAGCAGCCATGGAAGGCTACCTTTTCGGTATTCCAGCGATCGCGTTTTCCCAGACCGAAAAGGGATGGGGTCATCTGGATGCTGCGGCCAGCAAGGCCGCCCAGTTGGTGGCTCAGTTGTTGCCTTCACTGGGCGAAGCGGCACAACGAGCGGATCCCTGGCTGCTCAATGTGAATATTCCCAACCGACCGTTGCAAGACATCAAGGGCTTCAAGGTGGCGCGCCTGGGAAGGCGCCATGCGGCAGAGCAGGTCATTTCGCAGACCAATCCCCGAGGCGACACCATGTACTGGATCGGAAGCGCCGGGCCGGCCAAAGACGACACCGAAGGCACCGACTTCCACGCCACGGCTCAGGGTTTCGCCACGATCACACCCTTGCAGGTGGACCTGACCGACCATGACAGGCTGCCCTACTGGGCGCCCACGGCGGCCCTGCTATCCCAGCCGTCGCCATTGGCGAAATCGCTGCCTGCAGAAGCGCAAATGGCAACTGACCCCGGGGAAGCCTTTTGAAACGGGAAACCAGTGGCAAGTTGGCGAAGCCTTTTGCCTCTGCGGCAGAAACACGCCCCCGGCCCTCGTTTCCCGTCAAACTCACAGCAGGGCAGCCAGCGCCACAAAGCCGCAGTGTGATGGGAATGCCGGTCCTTGCCACGCGTGCCATGGTGGTCAGCAAGCCTGTGGCGCCTGTCGCGTACCAGAAGGGCGCGGACAGGTCGAGGGTTTCAGATCGAAGCGCCAATGGGGCGGAGTGGCAGGCGGCCCGTTTTGCCATGGTGCGAAAGCTGGAAGCCCACGGCATTCGGCATGCAGCTGTGCTGTCAGCCATGCGTCTGGTGGAGCGGCACCGGTTCGTGGATTCGGCCCTGGCCAACCAGGCCTATGAAGACACCAGTCTGCCCATTGGCCTGGGCCAGACCATTTCCAAACCCAGTGTGGTGGCGCGCATGATCGAACTGCTGTGCCACGACCGGCCGGCGAAACTGGGGCGGGTACTTGAGATTGGCACAGGCTGCGGCTACCAGGCCGCCGTTTTGAGCGCGGTGGCCACCGAGGTCTACAGCATGGAGCGGTTGCGTGGGCTGCATGAGCGAGCCCGTGAGAACCTCCGCGCGTTTCGCCTCTCCAATCTTCACCTTCTCATGGGAGATGGGATGTTGGGATTTGCCAAAGGGGCGCCCTATGCAGCGATCATCGCTGCGGCAGGGGGAGACGATATTCCGCAGGCCTGGACTGATCAGCTAGCGGTAGGAGGGCGACTCGTGGCGCCAACGGTGACGGCGACCGGAAGGCAGAATCTGGTGATGGTGGACAAGACTGCCAGAGGCCTCGTGAGGACCGAGCTGGAAGCGGTGCACTTCGTGCCACTAAAATCGGGCATCGGGTGAAACCCTGTTCCGCATGGGTGATCCAACATATTTTTTGAGCTTCGCCATGTCTGGCGGTGCTGACGCATAGAGGTGCAATCGGTGGGAGTTTTCATGATCAAGCGCGATTTCCTTGCGGCGGACCTGGCAGTCCATCCAGGACGGTCTTATTGGCAGTTGACGGCGGTGGTGGGCCTGCTTGCCGTGATGCTGCTCACAGCTGGCTGCGCTACCCGTCGCGCTTCGTCGCCCGCTCCCGTGGAGGACCGCATCACCGGTCAGGCCAGCGTCGTCGCGGCACTGCCGGGCGCAGAAAACGCCGGCAAGGCCGGCTTCTATACCGTCAAGCCCGGCGATACGCTTTTCCGGATCGCCCTCGACAGCGGACAAAGCTGGCGCGATGTGCAGGCCTGGAACAACCTGACCAACCCCAATATCCTGGAGGTTGGGCAGGTCTTGCGCGTGCAGCCTCCCGGCGCCGCATCGCCCACAGTGGCGCCCGCAGTGCCGCCGGCAGCACCTGGAACCGCAGCAGTCACTGCCGTGGCGCCTTCGGGTGCGGTGGCCCGTCCGCTCAATTCAACCGACCCCGTCCCGCTGGCACCGGTCGCTCCGATCACCACGACGCCGGCAACACCACCCGTGGCAGCCAGTCCGGAATCTGTTGGTGCTGACGAGCTGAATTTCGTATGGCCTG
>JAABRN010000506.1 GCA_011390855.1 Hydrogenophaga sp.
GCCGTCGTGGTGATCGCCAATGCGGCGGGACCAGTCGTCGGTTTCTGCACCGGTGTTGCTGTAGGGCAGCACGCTGGAATCGATAGGGTCGCCGGTGGCGTGCAGCACCTGGAAGGTGTAGCCGGCAGGCAGCACCACTTCGTCAAGCAGGCTCTTGCCGAGCGAGTCAAAACCCAGGCTGGCATCCTTGGATTTGCCGCCGGGTGGGCCGTCTTCGTCGCCACCACCGCATGCCGCAAGAAAGGGCACGGTGGACAGGGCAGCCAGACCAATGCCACCGCGGATCAGGTTGCGGCGCGCAGGGTTTTGCAAAGTGCTTGCGATGATGTCCTGAAAGTGCGGATTGGCCGAGGTGTTGCAGACGACATCGTCATCGGGGTGAGACATGTGGGGCTCCTGGAGGTGTCGGAATAAAGTGTTCGGATCGCCAACCAGATATGCCGGCTGGCGTGAGAATAGTCACGCCTGCACATGACAACTGCATGAATTGGAACTAAGTTCAACAAGACGAACCCCGGCGAAGTGTGGCGACCCTTGGGGACCGACGAAACACCTGTTGCGGGTCTGCTTTTTTGGCTTGCTCTACGCTCTACCGTTCGCGGATCAACTCAGCGCTGCGAAGGTCGATCTGGCCGCTTTGACGGGCCATGGTTTCCAGAAACACACCCTCCACCTGGGCTGCAATCTGGTGCCAGTCAAGCTGCGCCACGTGGGTCCGCGCGTGCAACCTGGCCTCGTTCAGGCGGTGCGGTTGTTGGGCCAGTTCGCACGCCTGTAAAGCGAAGGCGTCGGTCCCGGTGCCATCCACCAGCCAGCCGCTGCGATCGTGCAACACCCAGTCGCATGCGGCGGCGGTGTTGAAGGCCAGCACGGGCAATCCACTGGCCAGCGCTTCCAGGGTCACATTGCCAAAGGTCTCGGTCAGGCTGGGAAACAGCAACAGATCGGCCGAGGCGTAGTAGCCAGCCAGTTCAGCGTGACTGCGGGAGCCCGCAAAAATGGCGTCGGGGCAGCGCTGCTGCAGGACAGCTTGCAGCGGCCCGCTGCCCACGAACACGAGCTTGACATCGGCGTGCTGCGCTCGCATGGCGTCAAACGCGGCCATCGCGGCATCGAGGTTCTTCTCGGCTGCGACCCGCCCCACCACCAGCAACACCAGGCTGTGCTCGCTGGCACCCCACTGGCTGCGCAAGGCGTCGCTTCGCTGGTCGGGCCGGAACAGCGCGGTGTCGACACCGCGCGCCACGACACGCAAATTCTGGAATCCGTTGCTGAGCAACTCGGCGCACAGCGCACGTGTGGGCACCATGGTGCAGTGGCTGAGGTTGTGGAACTTGCGCAGGTAGGCCACGATGGGCTTGCGCAGCCAACCAACCCCGTAGTGCTGGCTGTAGGCATGGAAATTGGTGCGAAAGTCGGTGGACACCGGCAGGCGCAGGCGCAAGGCCGCCTGCAACGCTGACCACCCCAGCGGCCCTTCGGTGGCGATGTGCACCAGATCGGGCCGGTGCACAGCCCAGGCCGACAGCAATGCCTTCTTCGCAGGCAGGCCCATTTTGAGTTGCGGGTAGCGGGGAATGGGCATGCCACGCATGAGCACTTCTTCGAATCCGACATCGCTCTGGGCCAGATCCACGCCGGTCTGACGAGGCCTCACCAGTTGCACCTGGTGGTTGCGTGCACAGAGGCCATTGACCAGGCGGGCCAGCGTCAGTGCCACGCCGTTGACCTCGGGTGGCCAGGTTTCGGTCACGACCGACAGGCGCAACGATGGGCGCCCTGCGGGAAAGTCCTGCACCACGATGTGCTGTGAAGCCACTTCTTGCATGACACGATCTTCCCGGTGCTGCGCAACAAACTGATGACAAACGCCCCTTTTGTGGCCGCCATGTGCCAGTTCGGTGACAAGGGGGTTTTGTCACGGGGTTTTCACGCAAGCCGAAGACCATGGCGCGTGGCCATCGGCTGCTTTCCCTGGTTCCATTCCTCTCAGGAGATGAAGTGAAAGACTTTTTGCGCACCCTCGAAGTCCAGCGCTGGGACGATCACCGCTACTACCACCACAGCCGCATCAACCAGACGCTGCACCTCATCAGCGCCATCAGCTTTGTGGTCGCGTATGCGCTGCTCTGGACCGATCCGGTGCTCGCGGCGCTGATCGCCTGGCTGGTGTCCATGACCAGTCGCCAGGCTGGTCACTTCTTCTTTGAGCCCAAGGGCTATGACGTGGTGAACCAGGCCACGCACGAGCACAAGGAAGAGATCAAGGTGGGCTACAACTTGCGACGCAAGGTGGTGCTGATGGGCCTGTGGGCTGGCACGCCGTTGCTGGTGTGGCTCGCGCCTGGCGTGTTCGGCCTGTTCCAGCCACCTGCAGATGCTGAAGGCTTCATCAGGCAAGTGGGCACGCTGTGGCTCGCGCTGGGCGTGGGTGGTCTGCTGTTTCGCACCGTGCACCTCTTTTTTCTTCAGGACGTGCAGACCGGTCTGGTGTGGATGACCAAGATCCTGACCGATCCGTTCCACGACATCAAGCTCTACCACAAGGCACCGTTGTACCTGTTGCGTGGCCAGCTGATCGATCCTGGCGTCGGGCAACGCCACTGAGCCTTGGCAACTCCCTGCCTGGTTGCGGCCTGCCCTATGCACATCAGTATGGAAGCGCGGACTGCGCGATCGGTATCGGACTTCCCCCTCAGGCGATCGTGCCTTCACTCCCTCGCCCCTTTGGGGAGAGAGTTGGGGTGAGGGGCTGCGCGCGCCAATACTCTTGTTTTCCGGAGGCTTGGTTTGGCCGGGTCTCGCCCCTGCAGGCGAGTAACTTTCTTTGCTTCGCCAAAGAAAGTCACCAAAGAAAGGCGCGCCGAAGTCCGGGCCGCTACGCGGTTCCTTGCGCTGCTCGGTGCGTGGGGGAAATTCGCAAACTTGTCCGCTGCGCGGCCTTCGGACATGCGAATTTCTGATCCCCTCGCCCCTGCGCTGCTCAGCCCGGCCACACGGCGGAAAACGGGATCGGGATCGGACCTCCCCTCTCTCGAACGCAGTCACTCGCATGAACGAGGGCAGCGCGCAGAGCTTCCAGAGATGCGGTGGAACCGGCTTTGCCGGGCCACTCGCATCGCCCCCTGGGGGGTGACGCCGCAGGCGGCGCGGGGGGATCTCCCTCTTGCTCCCTCCCCCGCTGGGGGAGGGCTGGCGTGGGGGCCTGCGGCGGTTGCGGCAAGGCATCGCCCCTGCTCAGGTCCTCTTTTGCTGACGACCAAAGCGCGCTGCCAGCATCTCCCGGAACACGCTCTTGCGGATCGACTGGTGCGTCTGACCGCCCTGCCACCACCAGCCATGGGCCTGCATGTCTTTTCCTGCCGCCACGAAGCGCCGCAGCACCTCGTCAAAATCGGCCTCGGTGAAATGCAGCCCGAAAATCAGGCGGCCGGTGCCTACCCAGCTCAACGCAATGCCATGCCAGCGCAGGTAGTACTGGTACATCCAGTGGTAGCGACCCGGGGCGGTGTACATCAGCGTCCAGACGCTTTGCATGTTCGCCGCACGCACCGGCAGGCCGTTGACCTGCATGGCGTCGTTGAAGCGCTGCGCACGCGCATCCCACTTCGCATCCTGGTCTTCGTACAGCGCATGGATCGCAGGTGTTTCCAGGCGCTTGAGAAAGGCCGACATGCCGCCCATGACGTAGGGGTGCGCATTGAAGGTGCCCCGCGCGAAACACACATCTGCCGGGCGCTCGGGTCGGTAGCGCTGCATCAGTTCGCGCTTGCCGCAGACCACACCCACCGGGTAACCACCGGCCAGCGTCTTGCCGTAGGTGACCATGTCGGCGCGCACCCCGAAGTACGCTTGTGCGCCGCCCGGTGCCAGCCGGAAACCCAGGAATACTTCGTCGAAGATCAGCACGATGCCGCGTTCGGTGCACACCTCGCGCAACTGCTTCAGCCAGGCGGTGTATGCCTCACGGTCATATGCCGCGGTGCGGCTGCCATCGACCAGCGTGGAGTCCCCCGGCGCATTGCGGTTGGGGTGCAGGGCCTGCAGCGGGTTGACCAGCACGCAGGCGATGTCACGCCGGGTGCGCAGCACCTGCAGACTTTTTTCATCCATGTCCTTGAGTGTGTAGGTTTCGCGCGGGGGCATCGGGTTGCCGGGGCCGGGTTGCACGTCTTCCCACCAGCCGTGGTAAGCACCGCAGAAGCGCACCAGCTGCTTCTTGCGTGTGTGGTAACGCGCCAGGCGCACCGCCTGCATCACCGCTTCGGTGCCCGACATGTGGAACGACACCTGGTCCTGGCCCGAGATGGCTTTCAGCCTCGTCACCACATCGGCCACACACGGGTGGTACGCGCCCAGCACAGGGCCCAAGGGCTCGGCCAGCGCAGCGCCTTCGGCCATGCAGGCCTTGTAAAAATCCACACCAAACACATTCACGCCGTACGAGCCCGTGAGATCGAGCAGTTGATTGCCGTCGAGGTCCGTCACGCTTACCCCCTCGGCCGACTGCACGAACGCACCAACACGCAATCTTCGGCTGGCGATGGGGCTGAACTGGAACGGCACGCGGTAAGCGCTGGTGAACTGCAGATCGGCCAGCCCTTCACGGGCCTGGGCACTCAAGGCCAGACTGCTGGCGTAGCGCTGGGCAAAACCCCGCTCCAGCGTTTCAAATCCTTCGCGCCGCTGCTGCGCCACGGCGTCAGGCGCGCCATCGCAGTTGAAGAAACGGGTCTCGTCGTATGCATAGCCGGGCAACCAGCGCGCCAGGCGCTTGGCCATGCGCGAATGCCCGGCCAGCGAACGGTGCTTGGCGCGCGACAGCTCAACGCGCCGCTTGATGCCGGGCAGCGCCAGCAACAACGCACCCGCAGGCAAAACGTAGGAGAAAACAGGCATGGTCAATGACTCCGCGATTTCAACAAGCTCCCATTTCTATTTCAGCCACATGACATCACCATGAATCTGCGCCACTCGCTTCAACGCCTTGTTCTCAACGAAGACCTCAACTTTCTGCTGACCAACCGGGTGCCCCGCATCGGGCTCACGCACTTCATGGGCTGGTGGAGCCGCATCCGCCACCCGTGGGTGCGCAAGCTGTCCATGGCGGCCTGGACCACCTTCACCGACCTCGACCTGAGTGACGCAAAAAAGACGCGGTTCGACAGCCTGCACGACTGTTTCACCCGCGAGCTCAAGCCGGGCGCCAGACCCGTGGACACGCGTCCCGATGTGCTGACCAGCCCCAGCGACGGCATCGTGGGCGCGCATGGCCTCATCGAGGACGGCACGGGGGGCGCAGGCCCACAAATATTTCAAGCCAAGGGATTTCCATACCATTTGTGCGATCTGCTGGGCGACGACGACCGGGCCAAGGCCCTGGCCCAATCGCTCGTGGGCGGGTGCTATGTGACGCTGCGTCTCACGTCGAGCATGTACCACCGTTTCCACGCGCCATGTCACGCGCAGCTGGAGCATGTGACCTACATCAGCGGTGACACCTGGAACGTCAATCCGATCGCGCTCAAGCGGGTCGAGCGGTTGTTCTGCAAGAACGAACGCGCCGTGCTGCACCTGCGCTGCCCAGACGACACACGCTTGCTGCTGGTGCCAGTGGCTGCGATTCTGGTGGCCAGCATGCGCTTGCGCGCCTTTGAGGCGCCATTGAATCTGCGCTACAAAGGTCCCAACGAGCTGCCATGCGATGCGCGCTATGCCAAAGGCGAAGAAATGGGCTGGTTCGAACACGGTTCCACCATCCTCGTGCTGGCCCCCAAGGGGTTCGAACTGGCGCCGCAGCTTCAGCAAGGCATGACGATTCGCATGGGGCAGGCACTGATGAAACGCACGCCCGAAAATGGCCCGAAACCGACCACCATCTGATGCCATTGGCGGCTCCAATGACGCCAAAGGCAATACAGACGGGTTCTTTCACGCCCGTCGTTCGTCACACAACTGTCATGAAAATCATTGGATGCACCGCTATCCTTAGCTGGATAGGTTGCCCGAAAGCCCGGGGAGGGGGCGCCACCAGATCAACCAACTCTGCCAAAGGTACCCATGCTCGCTCTGAAAAAAACCCGCAAACTCATCGAGTCCGATCCCCACCAGGACTCAGCGGTGATTCTGTCTTCCCTGGTGGTGTCGCTGGAGTCGGACAAACCCTTCCAGCTGGCCGACCTGTACCAGCTCAACTACGACGACTTCAAGCTGGCGCTTGATCTGCTGGCCGAATGGCGGCTGGACCGCTACTACAGCAGCAAGGTTCGGCTTCTTGATGTGTCCGTGAACATCGACCAGTTGCGCGACAACGCCAAGGCGAACGAGGCTGCCAAAGCAGCCTGATCCCTGGCCCATTCAGGGCTTTGAAGGAAGACTCGAGGGGCAGGCGCTCAGCGCGCCTCTGCCAGCAGCGCACCCGAAGGGTGCTGGCCCAGATCCAGACGCAAATCGATGTCTCGCAACACCGGCAGCAGGCTGGAGATGCTGTCGATCCAGAAGTCGGGTTGGGCGTCTCCCAGCGATTGACGGGCCTGTTCACGGGCCACCTCACGGGCGGGTTCGTCCATGGCGCGCCACTGCTCTTCGGTCAGCCCCAGCGCGTTGCCGCTGGCCATCACCGCCACCGTCCAGCAACCGGCGCTCCGCCCTTCCAGCAAACCGGGCACGGTGTCATCCACCTTCACTGAGGCTTCTGCCTGCGTCACACCCAGGTCCTTGAAGGTCTGGATCATGCCCATGGGCGATGGACGGGATTGCGGCAAGTCACCGGCGCAGACGAGGTTGTCCGGCACGAAGCCCTGGGCGGCGGCCAACGGTGCCAGCACCTGCATGATTTCGCGGTTGTAACCGGTGGTGGAGCCGATGCGCAACCCGCGCTCACGCAGCATCTGCACCAGCTCGCTGGTGCCACCGATGAGCCTGGCGTGGTGCTGCACTGAAGCCATGTTCATGGGTGTGAATTCGGCGTAGAGCGCATCCACATCGTCGTCGGTGAACGGTGCGCCTTTGGCTTCTTGCCACGCTGCTGCGATGCGCGGCTGCTGGCCCAGCGCCTGGATGTGCTCCCACTTGGGCAAACCCATGGGGACGCGTGCTTCATCAATGGAAATGGCCACGCCATGGCGAGCAAACAATTCGACGAAAGCCGCCATGGGCGCCTGGCTGCCGAAATCGATGACGGTACCGGCCCAGTCGAACACGACGGCCTGAAGGTGCTGGAATTGCATGATGTTCACCATTGGTTGAAGGTGTCCTGCGCGATACCGAACGCCGTGCTGGCACCGGTGCCACTGCTCACCACCACGACGCGCAGGCTGTCGCTGGGGGCTTCGATCAAACAATCCTGTGCAATGCCGGTGGGGTAGACGCCGGTCCAGCGTTCGACCACTTCGGCTTGCGTGAGTTTCAGTGTCAGGCGCAGGTGGCGCAGGATGTCCCGGTCCACCGCTTCGCTGGCAAAAGGCTCGGGTGAAGCCGCGTTGTGATGCGAGTCGCCCACCACCAGCGTGCCATCGGCGCTTTGCACCACGATCAGGTGAATGCCATCGGCCAGACTCTGCGCCTCTTCTTCCTGGAGCTGGGCCAGCAGGGGCTGAGCCTGCGGCAAATCAGCATAGCCCCGGTAACGCACCAGGCTCAGGTCGCTCATGACCGCCGCGTTCAGAACAAACCCGGATTGAGGCCGCACGCGCAACATCTGCAAGCGGGTGAGCGCGAGGCTGTGGCCCTCAAGAAAGGGTTGTGCAACGCCATTGAGCTCGGTGCCGGGGCACAGCACGATGCGCTCGGCCCGAAAGCATCGGCCGGCGGTGCGCACCGTGCCTGCATCGACCGCCAGCACCTCTTCGCCATAGAGAAAGCTCACGCCCTGGGCCAGTTCCATCCAGCGGGCGAGCAGGGGAATGGCCTGGCGCGATTCGACTCTCAATTCGTGTGGACTGTAGAGCGCGCCTGCTGCCCCGTCTGTTCTAAGTTCCGGTGCCAGCGCGGCGGCCGATTCGGCACTGTGCAGTTCGCATTCACGCCCCATCTCGGTCTCGGCAAACGCCTCTATCACGTCCCACGCCAGCGGCCGTTGCGCCAGCAGCCACAGGCCCTGGTGCAACACGTTGATCCCGGCCTGCGGGGCCACGTCGGCCCATATGTCGCGCGAGCGGCGGGCGCGATCCCAGGTGGCGCCGGCGCCTTGCCCCGTCACGGTCACGAAGCCGAAGTTGCGAATCGACGCCCCCACGCAGCGGTGGTCGCGCTCGATCACCGCCAC
>JAABRN010000507.1 GCA_011390855.1 Hydrogenophaga sp.
GATCGGGTGTTCCTCATGGGCATCAACGCCGACTCGCTGGCCGACACCTTCACCGACGGCGTGAAGATTCCCGAGTACATCTTTGTTGCCTTCCAGGCCACCTTCGCCGGCATCACCTGCGCCCTGATCGTGGGTTCGTTCGCCGAGCGCATGAAGTTCAGCGCCGTGCTGCTGTTCTGCGCCATCTGGTTCACCTTCAGCTACCTGCCGATTGCCCACATGGTGTGGGGCGTGGGCGGCTATCTGCTCGACAAAGGCGCGCTGGACTTCGCTGGCGGCACCGTGGTGCACATCAACGCGGCCATGGCCGGTCTGGTGGGTGCCTACATGGTGGGCAAACGCA
>JAABRN010000508.1 GCA_011390855.1 Hydrogenophaga sp.
AGCGCATCGGCTACGGCAAGGAAGCCATGGCACCGCACAGCCTGACGCTGACCATGGTGGGTGCCTCGCTGCTGTGGGTGGGCTGGTTCGGCTTCAACGCCGGCTCCAACCTGGAAGCCAACGGCGGCGCAGGCCTGGCCTTCATCAACACCTTGTTCGCCACCTCCGCTGCCGTGCTGGCATGGTGCATCGGTGAAGCCCTGAGCAAAGGCAAGGCCTCCATGCTGGGAGCTGCTTCCGGTGCGGTGGCTGGTCTGGTGGCCATCACCCCGGCCTGCGGTTCGGTGGGCCCCATGGGCGGCATCATCATCGGCCTGGTGTCTGGCTTTGTCTGCCTCTGGGGTGTCAACGGCCTCAAGAAAATGCTCGGTGCTGACGACTCGCTCGACGTGTTCGGCATCCACGGCGTTGGCGGCATCGTTGGCGCCATCCTGGTCGGCGTGTTTGCCGCACCTGGCCTGGGCGGCACCGGTGGCGACGACTTCTCCATCGGCAGCCAGGTCCTGATTCAGGCCGAAGGCGTGCTGATCACCATGGTGTGGTCGTCTGTGGTGGCGTTCATCGCCTTCAAGATTGTGGACATGATGGTGGGTCTGCGCGTCACGGAAGAAGCCGAGCGCGAAGGTCTGGACATCACCGCCCACGGCGAAACCGCTTACAACCGCTGATCTTTCTCTGGCAGGCAGCGAGCAGTTCGACGCTGCTCGCTGACCGCAGTGCCGAAATCTCCTTGGACGTTGAGCCCGCGATGCCTTTGGCACGCGGGCTCTTTTTTTGCATAGGCCTCCGCCTGAGGCGAGCGCCCCACCTCACCGGTTCAGCCTGAGCCCGGCACAGCCCCCGCGAAGCTGCTCCGAGCCATGGCGGCAGGGGTCCATGCGCATCCTGCCGATGCCTGCCTATGATGTCCAAAGGAAAACACAACATCAGGAGGACACCATGATCCCGACGCCCCCGCGCCGCCTCTCCGGCATGCGGCCCGTGATCGCCCTGGCACTGCTCTGCCTCGCCGGTTCACCAGCCTGGGCACAGCCAGCGCAGTCAGGCAAGGTCATAGGCGGCGCCCCCGCAAACACAGCCGAACCGCGTCCGCCCGCCAGCGTGCGCTTCATCAAGGCGCCGTCAGACGAAACGCCCGCGGCCAGGACAAGAAGATTGAAGCGCGAATGCAAGGGCAAGCCCAATGCGGGCATGTGCCTGGGCCATGCGAGCTGACGCCAGTCCCCTGCAGCCGCCGCAGGGGACTGGCGCCCAGGGCAATTGCATCGCTGCGTGCAAAAAATTCAAGCCTTGAGCAGGCACCGGCGGCTACCATGTCCGCCATGACATTCCATGTTGAAGCAGAACCCGCCCACCTGATTGAACAGATACGCGCCGCCAGCGGCGCTGGCACGCCGCTGCGCATCGTGGGGGGCGACACCAAGCACTTCTACGGCGAGCCTGTGCAGGGCGAAGCCTTGTCCACGGCAGCGTGGGCAGGCATCGTCAGCCACGAGCCGACCGAACTGGTCATCACCGTGCGCGCAGGTACGCCGCTGGCCGACGTGGAAGCGGCACTGGCCGAAAAGGGGCAGTGCCTGCCGTTCGAACCCCCGCATTTCGGCAAGGGTGGCACCGTGGGCGGAGCGGTGGCCGCCGGCCTGGCCGGCCCGGCGCGCGCCAGTGCCGGGGGCGTGCGCGACTTCGTGCTCGGCTGCCGCTTCATCAACGGGCGCGGTGAGTTGCTGACCTTTGGCGGCCAGGTCATGAAGAACGTGGCGGGCTACGACGTCAGCCGCGTCATGGCCGGGTCCATGGGCAGACTCGGGCTGATCACCGAAATCAGCCTCAAGGTCCTGCCGGTGGCGCCTGCGGAAGCCACGCTGGTGTTCAGGCTGAACCAGCACGATGCGCTGGAGCAGTTGCACCGCTGGGGCGGTCAGCCACTGCCTCTGAACGCCAGCTGCTGGGTTCGTGACCCCCAACCTGGCTTCGCCAGGCCCCCCGAGGGGGCGCAAACGTCCTTGGGGCGGCCCGGCGGACGTTTGGACGAGACTGCGCCGGACGCACCCGAACGGTTGTACGTTCGCCTGCGGGGGGCCATTGCGGCGGTGGAGGCGGCGTGCGAACGCATGTTGCGCGAGGCCGGCGGCCAGCGCATGGACAACGCACAGGCTGCGCCCGACTGGTCCTCATGCCGTGACCAGACCCTGCCTTTCTTCACCGCCCCTTCGTCTGGACATGGTTTGTGGCGCCTGTCGGTACCGCAAACCGCGCGCGTGTTGGACCTGCCCCAGGCCCAGCTGATTGAATGGCACGGCGCGCAGCGCTGGCTGTGGGCGCCTGCATCAGAGGCTGCCATGATCCGCGCGGCCACTGCTGAAGTGAACGGGCACGCCACCCTGTTTCGCGCCGGGGCCGATGGCGCACCTGGAACAACACGATTCGATGCCCAATCTCCGGCCATTGAAGCCATTACCCGCCGCCTTCTTGGCGAATTCGATCCGGCCGGTGTTTTCAATGCTGGACGCATGGGCTGAGACCCCCCCGGATCTGCCGGACCAGCGTCACATCAGCGCCCTCTGACTCCCAATCTTTCACCCCGTCATGCAAACCAACCTCTCCCCCGAATACCGTGCCCGTGCCGACGGACGTGAGGCAGAGGCGATTCTGCGCAAATGCGTGCACTGCGGCTTCTGCACCGCCACTTGCCCCACCTACCAGCTGCTGGGCGACGAGCTCGACGGCCCGCGGGGCCGCATCTACCTGATGAAGCAGGTGCTCGAAGGGGCAGCGCCCACGCGCAAGACACAGCTGCACCTGGACCGCTGCCTCACCTGCCGCAACTGCGAAACCACCTGCCCCAGCGGGGTGGACTACGGGCATCTGATTGACATTGGTCGCAAGATCGTTGACGAAAAAGTGCCCCGTCCGGCAGGCGAAAAGGCCGTGCGCTGGCTGCTCAAGGAGGGCTTGCCTTCTCCATTGTTTGGCCCTGCGATGAAGATGGGTCAGATGGTGCGCGGTCTTTTGCCTGCTCCATTGAAGAGCAAGGTGCCAGCCAGACAGGACGCAGGTCGTTGGCCCACCCGGACGCACGCGCGCAAGGTGCTGATGCTCGCAGGCTGTGTGCAGCCGGCCATGATGCCCAACATCAACAGCGCCACCGCCCGTGTGCTGGATGCGGCCGGGATACAGACCGTGATCGCGCCCGAAGCGGGCTGTTGTGGCGCAGTCAAATTCCACCTCAACGACCAGGAAGGCGGCAAGGCACAGATGCGCGCCAACATCGACGCCTGGTGGCCACTGCTGGAGGAGCAGGGGGTAGAAGCCATCGTGATGAATGCATCGGGCTGCGGCGTCACCGTGAAGGAGTACGGACACATCCTGGCCGACGATCCGACACACGCCTACAAGGCCGCGCGCGTGAGCCTGCTGACCAAGGACCTGAGCGAATGCCTGCCCGAGTTGGTGCCGGCGCTCAAACCCCAGCTTGCCAGCGTGCCCGATACAAAAAAGGTGATCGGCTTTCATCCGCCCTGCACGCTGCAACACGGTCAGCAACTCAAGGGCGGTGTCGAAACACATCTGGCCGAACTGGGTTTCAATGTGCAGGTCGCAAAAAGCGAAGCCCACATGTGTTGCGGCTCGGCCGGCACGTACTCGGTGCTCAATCCCGCTTTGTCGTACCAGCTGCGCGACCGCAAGCTCGGCCACCTGGGTGAACTCCAGCCAGCCGTGATCACCAGCGCGAATATCGGCTGTATCACCCATCTGCAAAGCGGCACTTCTACGCCGGTGCGCCACTGGGTAGAGGTCATTGACGACCTTTTGCACCCCGCATGATCCCCGCGCTGGCCACCCTGCTGGTGTTTCAGCTGGTGGGCGAGGCGATGGTGCGCACGCTGGGCGTGCCCGTGCCTGGGCCCGTGGTGGGCATGGCCTTGTTGCTGCTCACACTTGTGTTGCGACCAGCGTGGACCAGCGCCATCAAGCCCACGGCGCAAACCCTGCTGCAGCACCTTTCCCTGCTGTTCGTGCCCGCTGGCGTGGGGGTGATGCTGCATCTGCAACGCCTGGGTGACGAAGCGTTTGCCATTGGGGTGGCCTTGGTGATCAGCACCTGGGTGGGGCTGGCGAGCGCGGCGCTCACCATGGCGTGGCTGATGAAGCGCGTGGCATCCCCTGACAGCAAGGCTGAGTCGTGAACGAGGGCTTGCCGCTTGCGGGAGCCGCGGCCGGTCGCCTGGCCGATGTGTGGGTGTACTTCTCGGCTTCGCCGCTGCTGGGCCTGACCGCTACGCTGCTCGTGTACCACGCCGCGTTTGTGGCTTATCGGCGTACCGGCTTTCATCCGCTGGCCAACCCGGTGGCATTGGCCGTGATCGTGCTCGGCTCCCTGCTCTGGGCCACCAACACGCCTTACGCCACTTACTTCGAAGGCGCACAGTTTGTGCACTTTCTGCTGGGCCCGGCCACGGTGGCATTGGCGGTGCCATTGTTCGACCAACTCGCGCGCCTGAAGCGGCTGTGGCTGCCCATCGCTGGCGCACTGGTGGTGGGCACGCTGGCCGCCACGGTCACCGCCATCGGTGTGGGCTGGGCGTTGGGAGCGTCAAAAGCCACCATTGCTTCGCTGGCGCCGAAGTCGGTCACGGCACCGGTGGCCATGGGCATTTCGGAGCAGATTGGGGGCTTGCCCACGCTGACCGCTGTGCTGGTGGTGTGCACCGGTGTCCTGGGCGCCGCCACCGCACGCTACCTGTTTGACCTGTTGCGCATCCAGGACCCCACTGTGCGCGGCTTTGCGCTGGGCACGGCAGCGCACGGCATTGGCACCGCGCGCGCGTTTCAGGTGAGCAATGAAATGGGGGCTTTCGCCGGCCTGGCCATGGGGCTGTGCGCGCTTTTCAGTGCGGTGGCCTTGCCGCTGGTGGCGGGGTGGTTGCTGCACTGGGTGTGAAGCCGGGTTGAGGTCAGACCTGGCTCAAACCGCTGCGTTGAAAGCTGCGCAACCAACGCCACAGCGGCTGCCCATACACAATCAAGGCCAGCGCCAGCAGGATCAGCGGCAGCGCAACGAACACCTGGCCCGTGAGTACTTCTCCGCCAAGCGCCACGCCCACCCACAATGCGACCACCGGGTTCACAAAGGAGTAGCTGCTGGCCAGGGCGGCCGAGCTGTTCTTGAGCAACCAGAGGTAGGCGTTGAGTGTGACCAGGGTGCCCATGACCACCAGGTAAAGCCAGGCACTCCACGAGGCGGCGCTGGTCTGGCCGATCTGCCACGTGTGCGTGGCCGGCTCGAACAGCACAGCCACCAGCAGGCCAATGGCACCGCCGCTGAGCCACTGTGCGGCAGAAGCCATGGCCGGGCCGGGAAGGGTGAGCCGGCGCGAAGCGTACGACCCGAGACTCCAGCACAGCGGTGCACCGAAGGCGAACAGTGCGCCCAGCCAGGTGGCTGAGAAGTCACCTTCCAGCGCAAGCACCGCCGCACCCGCCACGCCCAGCGCAAGGCCTATCCAGCTGGTCACGGGCACGTGTTCACCACCCCAGCGGGTCCACAACGCCAGCCACATGGGCATGGTGGTGACCACGGTGGCCATCAGGCCGGAACCGATGCCCATCTTCTGCGCCAGCACCACCAGGCCCATGGCACCAAACACCATCAGCGCACCGATCATGGTCGCGTGCCGCCACTGCACCGCTGTGGGCCAGGCCTGCCCCTGCCAGCGTGCCAGGCCGAGCATGACGGCGCCCGCCAGCACAAAGCGTGCGCCGTTCATGAGCAGCGGCGGCAGCGACTGCATGGCCACGTTCAGCGCGTGGTAGGTCGTGCCCCAGACGAGGTACACAATGAGCAAGGCCAGCACCAGGGGGACCTGCTTGCCAGAAGGGATGATGCGCCGGAAAATGAACGGCATGTTTGCACCTGGTGTGGAAAATATTCAGACGATGGCTTGATCGCCGGAATTTACCCGAACTCAGACGATGTCGCAAGAAAATTTACAGACAGACGACCTGGACAGAAGAATCATTTCGGCCTTGAGTGCTGACAGCCGTCGTTCTTACGCCGACGTGGCCGGCGAAGTGGGTATGTCCACCGCAGCCGTGCATGAGCGGGTACGCAAAATGGTCGAGCGGGGCGTGATCGAGCGCTTTTCCTTGCGCGTGGTGCCCGAGGCCGTGGGCCTGCACTTCACCGCCTTTGTGGCGGTGCGCAACGACGGCGGCGCGCATTGCCGGGAAATCGCACCCCGGCTGCGCGAGATTCCCGAGGTGATCGAGTTGCACAGTGTGGCCGGCGAGCACGACTTCCTGGCCAAGGTCCGCTGCACCCATCCGCGGGCGCTCGAAGACGTGCTGTTCCAGATCAAGGCGGTGCCGGGGGTGGCGCGGACCACCAGCACGGTGGTGCTGAACACCGAGTTCGAACGTTAAACGCTCACGCCCTCGGTGCGGGTTGTCCTCCATCCAGAGACACCAAGGGTCCGGCGCTGTCGGCCCAAGGTGTTGTCCCTCCTGAAGAGGGAAGCCGCGCAGGGGGGATGCCGAACGATCAGTCCCCCAACGCAGCCTCGATGTCCTTGGCCAGTTTCTCTGGCGCGTCCTGTGGCGCATAGCGCTTGATCACACGACCATCCTTGCCCACCAGGAATTTGGTGAAGTTCCACTTGATGGCCTTGCTGCCCAGCAAACCAGGCGCTTCTGCGGCCAGCCATTGGTAGAGCGGGTGGGCATCGCCGCCGTTCACGTCGATCTTGCTCATCATCGGGAATGTCACGCCAAAGTTTTTCTGGCAGAAGGCGCCAATCTCTTCGTTGCTGCCCGGGTCCTGGCTGCCGAACTGGTTGCATGGAAAGCCCAGCACCACCAGGCCGCGTTCGCCATAGGTCTGGTGAAGCTTCTCCAGCCCGCCAAACTGAGGCGTGAAACCGCATGCGCTCGCCGTGTTGACGATCAGCAGAGGCCTGTTGCGAAATTGATCAAGTGCAACCGGCTTTCCGTCGATGGAATGGGCTTCAAAGTCGTAGATACTGGTCATGCCGGTTCCTGCAACGGTTAAAAGGAAGAGCCATTGTGGCGTCTCATCATCGACGTTGCGCAATGTGTCACAACTGAGCCCAGGCACCCTGCCGGGTATTGCCGAACGCGGGCATAATTATTAGTAATAATTTGTTAAAGAACATTGAGGCAAGCGCATGGCAGTGGCGTATTCGGTTGCTCTGGTGGGGTTCGCGCAAAGCGAGTCAGCGACCTTTGAATCCTTTTTCAGTCTTGCAGCCCGCCGGCCGCCGGCCTACGCCGTGCAGGACGAGGTGTCGGATGCACAGATCCTGATCGTCAATGCCGACAATCAGCAAGCGTTGAACCTGGTGCAGTTCGCCGAACTGCCAGGCAGGGTGCTGTTGCTCGGCAACTCCGACGGCGGAACGGGTTGGCCATTGCAGCGCAAACCCGTGAAACTGGTGGCGGTGCTGGCCGCGCTGGACGCGCTTGTCGGCGTGCGTTCGTCAAGCCCCAAGGCGGCGCCCCCCCGCGCATCGCAGTCGGACTCCCTGTTGCAAGGTCTGAACGAGAGCATGCGCCTGGCCGGACGGCGTGCCCCAGCGGCGGTGGCACGGTCTGGGGCAACGCACGCCATGGCCCCTGCGGTCCGCGCGGCGCGCCGCTCGGCCGATTCGGGTTTTCCGGCGACGCGCCCCATGGAGCGCGAAGGCGTTGTTGTGCCAAAGCCCGCCCTTGCCCCACGGGCTTCCCCACGTTCGGGCGTGGTGCGCCTGACCGACTTCGGCGGACTCGACGAAATGCCTTCACCTCCGTCCAGCCCGGCCACCCGCGCCGGGCGAGCGACCAGATCGGCCCCGAGTG
>JAABRN010000509.1 GCA_011390855.1 Hydrogenophaga sp.
TGGTGATCACCACTGCAAGCAACAGCCCCAGGGTGTCCACGACCAGATGGCGCTTGCGACCCTGCACCTTCTTGCCTGCATCGAAGCCCAGCGTGCCCCCTTGGGGGCTGCCCCGGTTGGATTGCGAGTCGATGATGGCCTCGCTGGGTTGCGCCGCGCGCATCACCCTTTGGCGCCATTGTTGGCGCAAGCGCTCGTGCAGCGCCTCGAACTTGCCCTGGCGGGCCCAGGACACAAAGGCCTTCTGCACGGATTGCCAGGGCGGATAGATCTGGGCAGGCAGGTTGCGCCAGGA
This sequence comes from Hydrogenophaga sp., assembly GCA_011390855.1. Lineage (GTDB taxonomy): Bacteria > Pseudomonadota > Gammaproteobacteria > Burkholderiales > Burkholderiaceae_C > Hydrogenophaga. The sequence goes on from JAABRN010000509.1 coordinate 296, forward strand.
CGAGCCGGTGCGCAGCACATAGCAGCATGCATCGACCATTTCGCGTCGCGCATAGGTCGCAGGCCTGCCGCGCAGGCCTGGCGCTGGCTCGAACAAGTCCTGAGCCAGTGCCCATTCGGCATCGCTCAGAGCCCCGGCAATGGCGCTGCCCGCTGGG
>JAABRN010000510.1 GCA_011390855.1 Hydrogenophaga sp.
CCGTGTGATCGGCCCAAGTCAAGGCCAACTCGGACAGTGTCGCCTGTGGGTTGTCTCGGACCACCTGGCGCAGCACGGCGTACTCGCTTGGAGGAATCACCGGTGGTCGGCCTGTCTTTGCCATTACCTCGCTCCTGCTTTATCAATATGGCAGGATCATAGTTTATTTCTTCTACACCCTCTTGGCGAAGCAAAAGACAAGTGAGGCGGCCGCCGGGCCGAGACCCGGCCAAACCCACTCCCCGGAGAAATTACAAGGGAATCGTCAAAGCTCCCCGCCCCGCAAAGCCTGCAAATCAAGCACCCTCAACCCCCCATATTCCACCCTGATCCATCCCTTGTCAGACAACGTGGACAAAGCCTCATTCACCCGCTGGCGCGACAGGCCCACCAGGTAGGCGAGTTCCTGCTGGGTGATGCGCAGAATACCGCCCACGTTGGGCGAAAGCAGTGGGTGAAACAGCGCCGCCAGGTTGCGCGCGACACGCAGGTCGGGGCTGGAGATGCGGTCGATTTCGCGGGCCGCGATGAACTGGCCCAGCCGCTCGTTGAGCTGGTGCATGACGAAACGGTTGAAGCCCAGCGAGTGGTCAAGCAGCCAGTCGAAAGTGTCCACCGGCAGGCCGGCCACGCGGCTCTTGCGCAGGGCCTGGATGTTGTAGCGGTACTGCTCGTGTTTGAGCACGGTTCCCTCGCCAAACCAGCCGCCCGGGGCCACGCCGGTGAAGGTGATGACCGGGCCCATGGAGTCGTCGTTGCTCATTTTGAGCAGGCCATCCACCAGACCAAACCAGTAGGTCACGGGCCGGCCGATGCGGCAGATGTAATCACCGGCCTGGGCCTCGGTGACCACCAGCGCATCGATGGCGCGTTCGCGTTCGCGTTCGCTCAGCCTGACCAGCCAAGGAATCTCGGCCAACTCGGTTTCGGTGGGGGTGCGGGCGCGTTCGCGCAGCACGCGCAAAGAGGGAGAAGCGGCTTGCATGGGGTTGATCCCTACGGGAAAGTCCTAGGCAGAAATACCCTGAATTGTCGTCGTACGGACAACACAACGTCAAACACAAGCCTACCATTCGCACCAGAACGACCCATCGTTGGACGGGCTCAGGCCAGGCAGAACCAGGCCGGCTGCCTGCCCGGACACAGGAGACAAGCATGCAAACGACTTTCCCCCGGCTTTTGCTGGATCACGCGCAGCAGCGCCCCGATGCGCCCGCCATGCGCGAGAAGGAATACGGCATCTGGCAGACCACCACCTGGGCAGCCATGGCCAAGTTGGTGGAGGCGATCGCCTGTGGCCTGCACCAGGCCGGCCTGCAGCGTGGTGAACACATGGTGGTGATCGGTGCCAATCGCCCGCACTTGTACGCGACCATGCTGGCGGCGCAGTCCATTGGAGCCATTCCGGTGCCCCTGTATCAGGACGCGGTGGGCGCCGAGTGCGTGTTTCCGATCAACAACGCCGATGTGCGCTTCGCAGTGGTGGAAGACCAGGAGCAGGTCGACAAGATGCTCGAGATCCGCGAACGCTGCCCGCAGCTCGCGCACATCTATTTCGACGACCCGCGCGGCTTGCGCAACTACGACCAGCCTGGCCTGGGTTCGCTGGAAGAACTCATGGCGGCAGGTCAGGCATTTGCCAGGTTGCACCCCCAGGTGTTCCGTGAACAGGTGGACATGGCCAGCCCTGACGACGTGGCAGCCATGTTCTTCACCTCGGGCACCACGGGCAACCCCAAGGGTGTGGTGCACACCCACAACACGCTGATCGACAGGGGCTCGGTGGGGGCCCGCTTCGACAAGCTCACACCTCAGGACGAGGTGCTGGCCTACCTGCCGCCGGCCTGGATCGGGCAGAACATCTTTTCTTACGCGCAGTGGCTGGTGGCTGGCTACGTGGTGAACTGCCCCGAGTCGAGCGCCACCGTCACCATCGATCTGAAGGAGGTGGGACCCACCTACTACTTTGCACCACCGCGCGTGTTCGAAGGCCTGCTCACCACGGTGATGATCCGCATGGAAGATGCCGGCTTCATCAAGCGCAAGATGTTCCACTACTTCATGCAAGTGGCACGCCGCGTGGGTCCGGACAGGCTCGATGGCAAGCCGGTGGGCCTGATGGACCGAATCCAGTACGCAGTGGGTAACGCCCTGGTCTATGGCCCGCTGCGCAACAGCCTGGGCTTCAGCCGCGTGCGTGTGGCCTACACCGCCGGCGAAGCCATCGGCCCCGACCTTTTCAGCTTCTACCGTTCCATCGGGATCAACCTCAAGCAGCTCTACGGCTCCACCGAAACCGCGGTGTTCGTTTGCCTGCAACCCGACCATGAAGCACGCGCCGATACGGTGGGTGTGCCCTGCGAAGGCGTGGAGATCAAGCTGTCCGACACCGGGGAGATCCTGGTGAAGTCACCTGGCCTGCTCAAGGGCTATTACAAAAACCCTGAGGCCACAGCCGAAGTGCTCACGGCCGATGGCTGGTACCACACCAGCGACGCCGGCTTCATCGACGCCTCGGGCCACCTGAAGATCATCGACCGCGTGAAAGACGTGGGCCGCATCAAGGGCGGTGTGTTTGATGGCGCCATGTTCGCGCCCAAGTACGTGGAGAACAAGCTCAAATTCTTCTCGCACATCAAGGAAGCCGTGGCCTACGGCGACCAGCGCGAAAAAGTCTGCGTGATGGTCAACATCGATTTTGATGCCGTGGGCAACTGGGCCGAGCGCCGCAACCTGCCCTACGCCGGCTACACCGATCTGGCACAAAAGCCCGAGGTATACGAGCTGATTCGCGAGTGCGTGGAAAAGGTCAACGCCGACCTCAGCCGCGACGAACTGCTGGCAGGCAGCCAGATCAGTCGCTTTCTGGTGCTGCACAAAGAGCTGGATGCAGATGACGGCGAGCTGACCCGAACCAACAAGGTTCGCCGAGGTTTCATTGCCGACAAGTACGGCGTGCTGGTGAACGCTTTGTATGGCGACCAGAAAGAGCAGTACATCGAGACCCAGGTGAAGTTTGAAGATGGCCGCACCGGATCGGTCAGTGCCACGCTCAAAGTGGACAACGCCAAGACATTCACCCCTGTGAAGGCTGCAGCATGAGCAACGCAGGACCGCTCCAAGTTGCGAAGGCCCCCTTGGGGGGCAGCGCAGTACATGAAATGACCAGCGTGGGGGCTCGATGAGCAAAAAAATAGGCGACGTCATTCTCGACGTCCACAACATCAGCCTGCGCTTCGGTGGCGTCAAGGCGCTGACCGACATCAGCTTCAATGTGCGCGAACACGAAGTGCGAGCCATCATTGGCCCCAACGGCGCGGGCAAGAGCTCGATGCTCAACTGCATCAATGGCGTGTACCAGCCCCAGGAAGGCTCGATCAACTTTCGCGGCAAGACGTTCAAGCACATGAACAGCCGGCAGGTGGCCGAAATGGGCATTGCGCGCACCTTTCAGAACCTGGCGCTGTTCAAGGGCATGAGCGTGATCGACAACATCATGACCGGCCGCAACCTGCGCATCAAGAGCAACCTGTTCCTGCAGGCGCTGCGCATCGGCCCGGCGCAACGTGAAGAAGAGCAACACCGCGAATACGTCGAACAGATCATCGACTTCCTGGAGATCCAGGCGCACCGCAAGACACCAGTGGGCCAGTTGCCCTACGGCCTGCAAAAGCGCGTGGACCTGGGCCGGGCCCTGGCAATGGAGCCGCAGGTGCTGCTGCTCGACGAGCCCATGGCTGGCATGAACATGGAAGAGAAGCAGGACATGAGCCGCTTCATCCTCGACGTGAACGACGAGTTCGGCACCACCATCGTGCTGATCGAGCACGACATGGGCGTGGTGATGGACATCTCCGACCGCGTGGTGGTGCTCGACTACGGCAAAAAGATCGGCGACGGCACACCTGAAGAAGTGCGCAGCAACGAAGAGGTCATCAGCGCGTACCTCGGTACAAGCCACTGAACACGGAGACAACAAGATGGCATTCTTTCTGGAAGCACTGCTGGGCGGCCTCATGGCCGGCATGCTGTATTCACTGGTCGCGCTGGGCTTTGTGCTGATCTACAAAGCGTCGGGCGTCTTCAACTTCGCGCAGGGCGCCATGGTGCTGTTTGCGGCGCTGGCCATGGCGCGCTTCTCTGGCTGGATTCCCGGCTGGCTGGGCATCGAAGACAAATTCCTGGGCAACCTGATCGCCTTCATCATGGCGGGCGCGCTGATGTTCGTGCTGGCCTGGCTGATCGAACGCCTGGTGCTGCGCCACCTGGTCAACCAGGAAGGTGTGACGCTGCTGATGGCCACGTTGGGCATCACCTACTTCCTGGATGGCCTGGGCCAGACCATCTTCGGCTCCGACATCTACCAGATCGACGTGGGCATGCCCAAGGATCCGATCTTCCTGTTCGAAGGCGTCTTTGAAGGCGGTGTGCTCGTCAACATGGAAGACGTGTACGCCGCCTGCGTGGCTGCGCTGCTGGTGATGGTGCTTTCGCTGTTCTTCCAGAAGACTGGCACGGGCCGGGCGCTGCGCGCCGTGGCCGACGACCACCAGGCCGCGCAGTCCATCGGCATCCCGCTCAACCGCATCTGGGTGATCGTGTGGTTCGTGGCCGGCATCACCGCGCTGGTGGCTGGCGTGATCTGGGGTTCCAAACTGGGTGTGCAGTTTTCGCTGACCACGGTGGCGCTGCGCGCACTGCCGGTGATCATCCTGGGCGGCCTCACTTCGGTGCCCGGCGCCATCATCGGCGGCCTGATCATCGGTGTGGGTGAAAAGCTCTCCGAGGTGTACCTGGGCCCGTACGTGGGTGGGGGCATCGAAATCTGGTTCGCTTATGTGCTTGCGCTCGTGTTCCTGCTGTTCCGGCCGCAAGGGCTGTTCGGCGAGAAGATCATCGATCGCGTCTGACCCCACAACTAAAACAAAGAAAGGGCCCGCACCATGTTCTACAGAGAAAACGGTCAGTTCAAGACCTCCTACCGCGCCGACCAGCAGATCTTCCCGATCGCGCAGGACCGGTGGCTCATCCTGGCATTGATCGCGTTCGCGTTCATCGGCGTTCCGCTGCTGGTCGACGAATACATGTTTCGCGCCATCCTGATTCCGTTTCTGATCCTGGCGCTGGCCGCGCTGGGTGTGAACATCCTGGTGGGCTACTGCGGACAGATCTCGCTCGGGTCGGGTGCCTTCATGGCGGTGGGCGCCTACATGGCCTACAACACTTACGTGCGCATTGATGGCATGCCGCTGATCGTTGCGCTGCTTGCGGGGGGGTTCTTTGCCACGCTGGTGGGCATGTTTTTCGGTATTCCCAGCCTCAGGGTGAAAGGCCTGTACCTGGCCGTGGCCACGCTGGCCGCGCAGTTCTTCTGCGACTGGGCGTTTCTGCGCATTGGCTGGTTCACGAACAACACGGCTTCGGGCTCGGTCTCGGTGTCCAACCTCAGCGTATTCGGCTGGACCATCAACACCCCGGTGGAGAAATACCTTTTCTGCCTGAGCTTTCTGGTGGTGTTCGCCCTGCTGGCCAAGAACCTGGTGCGCTCAGCCATTGGCCGGGAATGGATGGCGATTCGGGACATGGACGTCGCCGCTGCCGTGATCGGCATCCGCCCCATGTACGCCAAGCTCAGTGCCTTCGCCGTGAGTTCCTTCATCATCGGCGTGGCCGGTGGCCTTTGGGGTTTTGTCCACCTGGGCTCATGGGAACCCGCCGCCTTCTCCATCGACCGCTCGTTCCAGTTGTTGTTCATGGTGATCATCGGTGGCATGGGCTCCATCATGGGCAGCTTCTTTGGCGCCGCTTTCATTGTCGTGCTGCCCATTTTCCTGAACCAGTTCCTGCCCTGGCTGGGTGGCCTGGTGGGCCTGACGATTTCCACTGCAGCGATCTCGCACACCGAATTCATGGTCTTCGGCGCGCTGATCGTCTGGTTCCTCATTGTCGAGCCCCACGGCCTTGCCAAGCTGTGGAGCATCGCCAAGCAGAAGTTGCGGCTGTGGCCCTTTCCGCACTAATTTCAATGAACTCGCTTTGCCTGCGCATGGGGGTCAATCCTGATCGGGTCATTCCCGATGCGCCATTGAAGCAGACGCGTTGAACTGAAGGGCCTTCTCGGGTTTGTGTGTGTTGGTTTTTTCCTAGGAGACAAGTGAAATGAAAATTCGTCAATTGGTTCTTTCTGCGTCCATCGCCTGCGCGGGCCTGTCAGCCGCGCTGGTCACTCCAGCTGCCATGGCCCAGGCCAAGGAGCAGTTCTTCCCTTCGCTGGTGTACCGCACCGGTGCCTACGCGCCCAACGGCGTGCCGTTTGCCAACGGTTATGCCGACTACCTCAAGCTCACCAATGCGCGCGGCGGCATCAATGGCGTGATGGTCTCGTTTGAAGAGTGCGAAACCGGCTACGCCACCGATCGCGGCGTGGAATGCTACGAGCGACTCAAGGGCAAGAATGGCGGCGCCACCGTGTTCCAGCCGCTGTCCACCGGCATCACCTTCGCACTGACCGAAAAAGCGCCCATCGACAAGATCCCGCTGATCACGGCCGGCTATGGCCGCAGCGAGTCGGCAGACGGTGGTGTCTTCAAGTGGAACTTCCCGATCGCCGGCACCTACTGGGTGGCGGCCGACGTGCTGATCCAGCACATTGGCGCCAAGGAGGGCGGCCTGGACAAACTCAAGGGCAAGAAAATTGCGCTGGTCTACCACGACAGCCCGTTCGGCAAAGAGCCCATTCCCCTGCTGCAGGAACGCGCAGCCATGCACGGCTTCCAGCTGAGCCTGCTGCCCGTGACGCACCCTGGTGTGGAACAAAAAGCCACCTGGCTGCAGATCCGTCGCGACCGTCCTGACTATGTCATCAACTGGGGCTGGGGCGTGATGAACTCCACCCTGATCAAGGAAGCACAGGCCACTGGCTATCCGCGCGAGAAGATCTACGGTGTCTGGTGGGCAGGCGCAGAACCAGACGTGAAGGACGTGGGTCCGGGTGCAAAAGGCTACAACGCCATCACCATGCAGCACGGCACCGAAAAAGGCGCCGATGTGGTCAAGGAAATTCTCTCCAAGCTGCACGACAAAGGCCAGGGCACCGGGCCCAAGGAAGAAGTGGGCGAAGTGCTGTACATGCGCGGTCTGATCAGCGCCATGTTCGCCATTGAGGGCGTGCGCCAGGCACAGGAGAAGTACGGCAAGGGCAAGTGGGTTTCGGCCGAACAGGCTCGCTGGGGTTACGAGAACCTGAACCTGACCCAGCCCAAGCTGGACTCGCTGGGCTTCAAGGGCGTGCTGCGCCCGGTGTCGACCTCTTGCCAGGACCACATGGGCGCGAACTGGGCCCGCATCCACACCTGGGATGGCAGCAAGTGGGAGTTCACCAGCGACTGGCTGCAGGCTGATGAGCAGATCATCAAGCCAATGGTCAAGGCCGCTGCAGACAAGTACGCCGCCGAGAAGAAGCTGACGCGCCGCACACCTGCGGATTGCCAGAGCTAAGCCGGGCGGGCGTCACCCCCCCGCCGCGCTTCGCGCGAACCCCGTGACACCTTGGGCCGGCAGCGCCGGACCCTTGGTGTCCCTGGATGGGATTGCCTCTTTCGGCGCGGGGAGGCCAAAAAACAATGGAGGCTGATCTTCAGCCGCCATTCACAAGGCCGGCTTGCCGTGCCTTGTGAATGGTCTTCAACGAAGACTCAGAAGGAACACACATGAGTACACCCAA